>JAOZIA010000012.1 GCA_026014585.1 Candidatus Bathyarchaeota archaeon
GCCTCCGCCGCAACCAACATCAAGAACCACTGCATCTGGACAGATAGAAACATGAGTTAAGCCCCATTCCGCAACCTTGTGGCTGTGATTCATTAACCTTACCATGGTGCGCCCGAAAAAACCCGTCGGTTTCCTACATTGATTCACATTCTTTCCATTTTTGCTAAACAACCTCTTTTAAGCGATAAGATTTTTCTACGGTATAGATGCGCACGCATTAAATGGGCAGTAGGCAAGTCGGTTTATCTATAATTTACCCTAAATAAACTAGAAAAACAGAACCATAAACTGGTACGTGTAAATGACGGAAGATAAAAACGAAATAAGAAAAATAGAAATGGCGAAGAACTTGTTTCATAAAGTTATCAACTTCGTCAGTCTAAACTTGATGATACTTCCTTTGCGTGGGAAAATGAGCTGCTCCACTGAGCTCAACATATGTCTTTTTCAGAGCCCGAACGATTAAACGTATCCTTTACGTATTTGACAGGCGTCATTCTATCAGAGCTAGGCTGAACAACTAACACTGGGATTTTGAACTCGCTGTAAGGCACGATTGGTTTGCTCCGAAGCAGTAGACTAATTGTTCCTTTCAATGTTATTTGAGTGCCTGCCTGAGGATCAGATTTAAGTAAATCGTTTAATTCCTGCGAATCGTTTAGTGCGTCATAAGATATTAACGTGTATGTTTTCAGTTTAATATTGCCAAAAATTGAGACCATAGTTTTGGCTATAGGTAGCAAAACACAGGTAAACCGGTTTGTATTTGTTTCATTGCATGTGAACTCTTTGTTGCTGAAATCCCACAAGCACCAGCATGCAAGGGCGTTCACTCCCTTAAACTCGTATGCTGCAGCATACGCTAACGGACCACCCATGCTTGCTCCACCAGCAACCAGTTTTCCTGAAAACCTGCTTCTTGCATAGCGCAAGGTATCGTAGATATTCTGTACATATATATTCCACTCAAAATCCCCTTTTATGCCTGCATTATAGCCGTATCCCTGCAAATCTGGCGCAACAATATTATAGCCCCTTTCTCTTAGCGGAACCAGAAAGGGCAGCAGAACCCTTGCGTACCCTGCGATCCCATGTGTGAAAACAACCGTTGGAGCCTCAGGGGTTCCAGTGTCATATACTTCGAGATGAATCTTTTTCTCATTTGATTCTATCCAGTCTTCAGTGACGTACTATGCCATTTTTCAATTAAATCCTTCCCGAACCATCGGTACATGCAATTTTTCCAGAAATCGCACTTTTCATATTTTACGGGTGTCTGCTTTTGCGTTCTTGCCTCATTAAATACCTGTCCTGATTTTCAACGTATGGCAATTTTTACCCCTTTAAAATACAAGATAGAGTTAAGATTCCCAAAAGTTTGAAAATCGAAAAAGGTACCCCAAAGATTTTTAATTTCTCTTTTTGAATAGAATGGTGGGGAAAAAGTTCCCTGTCTTTTGTAAATTGTGTTGACTACAAAATCGGTGATTCTTTTTTCTCCCTTAATATAAAAACAGCCTAAAACGCACCCGTTTGGCTTAACAACCCGAGCTATCTCCTTTAATGCGTTGTCTTTATCAGGAAAAGCATGATAGCCATTCATAGTTAACAAAACATTAACAACCTCAGACATTATCGGTAACTGTGCAACATCGCCACGGATATAGAGCACATCGTTTAAGCCGCTTTTTTCATATCTTTCTTTTGCCTTTTTAAGCATCCCCATTGAGTAATCAAGAGCGATAATTGAAGAAGTTTTAGCCAGTTCTTTGTATAGGTCAACGGTGAAGACTCCGGTGCCAACAGGAACATCCAAGATTATTCGACGACCCTCTTTTGGAAACAACGATAAAACGTTATTAGCATATTCGATGTCATGTATGCCCCAGACAACTTTGTTGTACAGTTTAGTAAGGAAGGTACTGTTAGTAAGGCCTGTATCATAGTATGAAGAGACAGAATCGTAGGTGTCTGGTACATATTGTCCATCTGAAACAAAATCAATAATCCCGTTAACAATGGGATAAAATATTTTCTCATCTATAGTTGTAACGGCGTTTTTTCCCAATCAATCAATAATCGTTGTCTTGTTCTGGGGCAAATAAGGAAATCAATAGTCACATCAATTAGCCCCTGTTTTCTTAGCAACCACAAATGCTAAAGGGATTTTATCCTTGAATATTTCATTTTGGATTATTTCATAATTGTTTGATTCTAGAAAACTATTGAATGATTGGGGTGACCATTTATGATACGCTCTAAAACCTATTAGCGACATAAAGAAAGATATGATTCTGGTTTTAACGCTGTTTCCGTGACAAAAAACACCTACAAGTAAGAATCCGTCTTTTTTGAGCACTCTATGTATCGACGCTAACGCTTTCTCTGGATGCAGCATTATATGTAACACGTTAGATACAATTACAACATCCACGGATGCTGACGTATAATCCAAGTTGTAGGCATCTTGAACCCTAAACTCAACATTGCTTATTAGAGATGCAGCCAATTTTTCTTTAGCAACATTTATCATTTCTTGTGAAATGTCACACGCGTACACTTTTCGACTTTTATGTGCAATTGCAAGGGCAATAGTTCCTGTTGCGGCTTCTAAAACATCCGTGGATGAATCAATAAAGCCCTCGATTCTTTTTATCATCAGTTCATAAGTGGCTGCCCTGTGTACCATGAATGGGTCATATTTTCTTGCGAATTTATCCCAAAAAGTACGCTCTTTATTCTGACGTTCAACATCCAATACCCGTCACTTCAATTGTTTTTGGCTTTCGCAATATTTCTTAAAGTCGTCAGTCCATTTTTTTATGAACATTGACCGCTCAGGATACAGTGTAATAAAGTCGAGGAAAAATGAAAACTGCAGAACCGTTTTGATCTGCAATTGGTGTTCGAGTATGTGAGAGTCTTTTAAGGCAATATCTTTTGGAACCAGCAATATTTCGAGAAATTTCCGGAAAGTTTCATGGCGCTTCTCTACAATTAGGGCTATTTCGGTTCCACTCTTGGTCAGCGTGACTCCGCCATATTTTTTGTAGTTGATGAACCCTTGTGTGTCTAGTTTTTTCATCATTTCGACAACTGTGGAGGAAGTGACGTTTAGTTCTCTTGCTATGTCTTTGATGCGAACAAACCCGTTTTCTGATATTTCTTCGTATATTGTTCTTAGGTAGTCTTCAGCTTTGCTTGAAACACCATATCCATTTTATATTCACCTAAACTTATTAGATTAATCTAACATATAAGCATCGCTGACGCCAGTTTCTGAATAATCGGTCTACGGATAACAGAGCCAAAAAGTACAACCACCCACTAAATGACCTGTGCGTGGTTACCTTAAAGCACGATGTCACCTAATTAAAGAAGAAATGAGATAATGCCTTGAATTCAGAGCAAAATGCTGTGACGGCCTTTTTCTTGCCTAAAAAGACGATGCCCGTATAGTTTAAGCGTGTAAACGGTTCTGGCTGGGTACGTATATAGTCAACCATGGCAGCGCCAATTAATGACACTCCCGGCTGCTTTTCTTATCCAATCAACTATTGGCATGCTTCACCTTTCGAGCAACTATTTTAAAAAAGACGAAAAACAACAATTTCCGTAGGAGCAGCCGTTTTTCTTCTTTCCAAAAATAAGCTTTTAAGTTGATAAAAGAATAAGACAAGCCGCACACACAAAATTTTCGTCTTCTTTCAATTAATTCCAGCACTTAACAAAAGAACAAAAACAGGTGGCAGTGCATTGTTGTTCTACTGACCAAACCAGAGCAATAATGATTATTAGAAAGATCAATCCCTACACAACTTATCTAAAAATAAATCAATTTGAAAGAACAACAACCAAACCAATTTTTCAACTGTTGTTGTGCTAGCAATAAAGAGAAAAAGTTGGCTATGTTATTAAACCAAAATAAAAACAAAGCAACGCTATACCGCTGAACGGTAGCGTAAACAGGGCTGTAAGCCAGATATGTCCAACAGTTTATCGGAAGACGCCATCAAAAAATCAAATCGCCAAAAAAGTAAGGACACATTTTAAGTACTCTTGAAGAAAAAGAACTAATTACAATCGATAAAACAGGTAAATCAGATTCTAAACGTAATTAGTTTAAAAAGTACCTTTATAGCAAATAAAACTTAAGGCATTGAGCTCAAGAAAACCAGATTAGGACCATGGCCTGCCTGTGATAATAAGGCTTTAATACTGATTTCAGGAAAACAGTTTACACTGAAGCTGACTGAAAGAGAACTGAAAATTCCGCAACTGGCACAGAAAGGATTAAGTGACTACACGATAGCCCGTAAACATGCTGACCCGCCAAACGTAACCCGTTCACGCAAGAATGCCCATAAAAACTTGTAAATGCCCTTGGATATTCAATAGGCAATAGGCATCAAGCATAGGCGTTACTATTTCAGATTTAGACCGATTCCCTAATCGGCAGCTTTTTTCTACCAGAACAAAAATTTGCTCGTCAAACAGCAACCACAGAAGTTACTTGCAATCGTTCAGATCACTGTTTTTGTTTACGAGCACTAACTATCCCTAGTAAAAACTGAAAGGTTTCTTCTTCGATAACTTGATGAACCCGTACTAGTGCTTTGATGATGGCATCTTGTTCATCAACTGGAAGAACGACAAATTTTTCCTTAAGTTCCGACGGCATTCTTTGAACATAAGCATCTTTCATTTTTGCAGACATTTCCATATGCTAACCCCTAAGTACAGGAAGGAATGATTCAGAGTTATTTGTATCTTCCTAGCCGTATTGCCACATCAGCATTAAAACGAACAAACAGACTCTTAACTTTTCAACGTCGAGTCTTTCACTCAGACGCCCCCTTTAAAAAGAAAAAAGTGAGAGAAGCACGGAGAAATGGAGATGGAAATCCGGATCCGATGGCGATAAATTAGCGCTTTTGATAGTTGATACCAACCCAAATATGTGGGATTCGCAAAGAAGAGGCTGGCTGGGATATATCGGAAATAACGGAAGTTGCATGCGTCCGTAACCATCATGGCCCCGTAAACCGCTTTTTTGACAGGTGGTTTAGTGGTTGACAAGTTCGAAAAAACACTAAGGCGACTTTTTTCGCCAGTTGTTGCTTACAAGGGGTGGGCGGATGCAGTAACGGACGAAATGAAGAATAACATTCTGACGGAACGGCTGGCAAACTTTTCTTCTAAAACCGCAACTGACATGGAGGCTATGGTTTACCTTCATACTACAAGCTTGGCTACGCCGTTAGGCAGAGAAATGGTTAACGTGTATTCCGTATCTTTTCTCAAAATACTATCCTGAGCAAGCTAAAGAGATAGGGAATTATACAGAGAGGATAGATGAGGCGGAGCAGAGAGAGCTTGCGAAGCTGAAGGATTGGATATACAAAAAAGCAGACGAAATCATTTAGGTATGGCATTATTGAAAAGCAGGCTCTTCACTTAGAAAATGGTGTTTTGAAGCAATGATTTAAGCAAATCTGTGTATATCTGCTATTGCTATATATGCCAAAAACTGGATCTTCAGACGATATGACTTAAGAGAGATTTTTTAATAGTTCTGTACGATGGTAGGTTTGTCATTGTAGCGCCTTTATTGGCGGCAGTGTTAACTTAACGTTGTTAATATATCGGAACAAACGGAATCTGTGCATACTCATAAGCCTCTTTTAAGAAAACGGCTATAGCGAGTGTATGACGAGGGGTTTCGTAAAGGGAACAAGGGAAGATGAGATTTTCAGCTACCTTAGAAACTCGGTAAATACATTTGTCTATGGCAATCATGGGATAGGCAAGACAGGTCTGATTAGAAAGGTCGCGAAGAAAGTTAGCGACAGACTGGGTCACGCTGTCTATGTTGATTGCTCTCTTTATCAGACTGCAAACGCCGTTCTAAGAGAAGCACTCATTTCTATCGGGAGCGTGATAGCCAGCAAGAGCAACTATGACCTCACTAAGAGGCTTAAGGAGAAAACCAAGAAACTCAGAGTGTACGTTTTTCTTGATCATTTTGAGAGATTAAAAAATCATGACATTCTGAATATTCTTTCGGGCCTGAATTTCTGCGTCTGCTTGGTGGCTAATTCTCCCGAAAGCCACCGGTTACTGAATAATGAACATCGGGCAAAGTTCGCCAACATAGTTCGGATTGAGAGACTGCCCGACGACAAAGTTTTTGAACTTCTCATGGAAAGGTCCAGCGCAAATGTAAGCAAGGCGATTCTCCGAGACATTGTCGAGAAGAGCAAAGGCAATCTGACGCTTGCGTTGAACACGCTGCGGAGCTTTGAAGCCAATCCGAGAAAAATGAAACTCTTTGAGCAAGTTGATACCTATGACTTGAACGAGGACTACTCGGTTATTTTAGCTCTTCTTAAGGAGCACAAGATACTACCTAGCGGTAAGCTCTATGACCTATACTGCCAAAGGTCAGATTTCCACAAGGGCGGCAGGTCTTTTCGGAATTTCATGCAGTCACTGTGCAAGCAAGGTCTGGTAAAATCAATAGGTGACAAAAGGGGCCGTGCGTACCAAATAATCGAGACGAGGTTTTGAATGCCTGATGATTTAACCGAAATTCTGACAGAAAAAATAGACGAAGAAGTAATGTCAAAGCTTCCTGTGTGGTTAAGAAAACTAAGAGAAGCGTATATGCAATAAGTAGCCCATTGTCGTTTCCAAAGAGTGCTGTAAACAAAAATTGACAATGTTTGTTAAGTTAACCCATTTGCATAGTTCCAAGCAGGGATGACCCATTATTCAGTTTCCTTTTGGTTAATACATCATCTTTAAATTTGCATTGTAGTAATATTACTACATATGTGGCATAAATACTACACTAATCAAACTACGCTCAACATCTTGGGACTTTACAGAAACGACTACAGCATCTCCTTGCACCTCAGGGAAATAGCAAGAGGGGTCCAGGTTGACCCCAAGGCCGTAAGAGCGCAGCTCAAGCGACTCGAAAAAACCAATGTCATTGCAGGCACCCAAAAAGGAAGAAACAAAGAATATACCCTCAACCTTGGCAACTACCTCACACTATACCACATGGTCCTTGCAGAAACTTTCGCATCTATCCAGTACTTGGACAAAAACTTTGAGATCAAGAAGCTTGTCAGCGAAACAAACAATAGCATGGGGAATGCCACCCTGCTTTTTGGCAGTTTTGCCAAAGGGAATATGACCGAAGAGAGCGACATAGACATCATAGTTTTGGCAGACAAAAAGCCCGACGTAAATGCTTTTCGTGCTGTCGGGAAACTGATAAACAGGGAAGTAAGCGTAAAGTTTGCCAC
>JAOZIA010000013.1 GCA_026014585.1 Candidatus Bathyarchaeota archaeon
GGCAAATTAAATCAAACAGTCATCAGCCAATACGAAGTCACCGACTGGCCATATGACCCATACACAGTATACACTTGGAACTGCAACACAACACTACCACAGCTACCAAACGGAACACACAACATAACCATCTACGAAGGACCCAACCGTGACAGCCCTAAAGTGTACTATACCCCCCTGCTAACGTTCTACTTCACCATCAACGCGACAGCCCCAACCAGCACGCACCCCAACCTAACAGAAACCACCACACTAATCACAGGCACAGTTATTGCATCCGTGGTTGCTGCTACAGGCGTGGCAGTGTACCGTTTTAGGCACTCTAAACCAGCCAAAACACAGCCAATTTAGGGTTCACTTGGTTGTTGCTTTAAAGGGAGGAAGGTCTAAGGCGGAACAACAGCGCTTTTTATTTTAGTATTAAGGCTTATCAAAACAAGATAATTCCAATTTAACAATCTTTGATTTCAATAATGCAAGTTGCTGGCGGTCCATAATTTGCTTGCCCCTTAAGTTCAACTGTAACTGTGTAGTTTCCTGGCATCACTTGAGTTCCATTCTCGAAGATGTTGTTTTGGTGCCAGTCGATAGTTCTGTATAAAGTTGTATTATGAGGCGGAAATGATGGTCCTCCGTAAAGGTGAGGCGACTGGCCAAAGATGTCTGCCCAGACATTGTGGATACCGCAAGTATAGCTGTAGGGATAGAAGACACGCCAATTTTGCGGGTTATAAACATAGATTGAAAAGTGCACTGTTTCGCCCGGACTGTATGATTGTTTATCAGACGTAACCGTAATTTCAACAGGTCCCGGACTAGCATAGGTTAGCTGGAACACAACAAAACCAGTCAGGACTAAGACAAAAACAAGTACTACTGTGCAGAGTTTTTTGTATTTCTTTGGTTTTGTTTGCATAACAGAATTTTTCATCAATTTTTGCATCATATTAAGTATAAAAAATACAGCATATAAAATTTTAGAAATTCTTTGGTTTTTAACAGTCTTCTTTGCAGGCAGAACCTTAAAACAGGCAACAAAATCAACCGAGAATGACTATACGAACCTATTTGGAGCCTAATAGCCAATGTATGCAGAAACGATAGAGAGAGGTCTTGAAAAAGCTTTTAAGTCAAAACCGAACAACAAGAATCAAGGGGGCGCTTTAAGTGATTAAAACAAGCTTTGTACTGATTCTTCTTTGTTGCCTGTTAATTGTTTCGGCTTTTGTCAGTTTAGCATCAGCCAATCCAGTAAGAACTGGCAGAGGAGACGTTGACCCCGCTATAATTATTTCAGTTGTTATGGTACCATCCCTTGTGGGACTTTTTGTTTTATACCTGATTCGCCGCAGACAAACATAAACAGAAAAACTGACCCAGCAGTTACGGGTTAATTTTTTAGAGATTTAAGAAAAAACAAAAAATGAAAGAAAGTGTTATGCTGATGCTGGAGCTACTTCTTTAGATTCTTTGGCTTCTTCTTTTTTTGGAGCAGCTTCTTTTGCTGGTGCGGCTTCCGCTTTGGGGGCTTCTTGTTTTGCTGATTCCTGTTTAGCGGCGGGGGCGGTTTCTTTGGGTGCTTCTGCGGCTTGTGCACGGAATACGGCGACGTTTTGTGGTCTGAGGCAGCGTGAATCGTAGTCTTCATCTTGGAGGTCAAGGGTGCCTTTGACTGTGCCATCCTTTAAGTATTCAATCTTGAAGCCCATCTTCTTAGTTAAGCTGAGCGCGCGGTAATTGTCGGGCAGCATGATAGCGTAAACTTTGGTGATGCCTTTTTCGCGGGCGATGTCAAGCACGTAATCAACGATTTTTGTGCCCAAGCCCAAGCCTTGCCATTTGTCGCTGACAAGGAAGGACATTTCGCCTGTTTCACCTTCAATTTCAAAGTTTAAGCGACCCACACCAAGCAGTTTACGTTTGCCTTGCTCAACGATTTCCGCGACGATAGCGACTTCTCTGTCGTAGTCGATGTTGCAGTAGCGGACGCGGACTTCGTGGGGTGTGTCTTTGAGCATTTGGAAGAATCGGTATCTGATGGATTCCTCAGAGAGGCTTTGGAACATTTCCAGCCACATAGGTTCATCCTCAGGCTTAATTGGACGCAACAGTACTTCTTGCCCATTCTTTAGAGACCATAGTGCCTCGTACTTTTTGGGATAGGGGCTGATGACTAAGTGCTCGTGGGGTTCAACTTTTTTGCAGATTTTGTCTTTGTCAATGACGATTCGGGCGTCAAGGATGCTTATGTCGTTTTGGTGGATAAGCAAGGGGTTAATGTCTATTTCTTTGATTTGTGGGAAGTCAACCAGTAAGTCACTAAACAGCAGCATGGTTTCTTCCAGACGCTTAATGTCTGCTGGTGCAGAACCTCTGTAGCCTTTGAGAAGACGATAAATCTTGGTTTCACCCATCATCAGCTTAATCAATGTAGAGTTCAATGGCGGCAAGCCGATTGTGTAGTCTTTGAAGAGTTCAACACCTACACCGCCCATACCGAACAAAATGATTGGACCAAACAATGGGTCAGTTTTTGCACCCAGAATCACTTCAGTGCCTTTCTTGTCAACCATTGGCTGCACAGTGACACCGATGATTTGTGCGTTGGGGTTGTAAGCGTTTGCACGTTGAATTAGCAACTCGAAAGCTTCACGAACCTGTTCTGGACTGCGAACGTTAAGGATAACGCCTCCAGCATCGCTTTTGTGAACAATTTGTGGAGAAAGAATCTTTAGCACAACTGGGAAACCCATTTCATGCGCGTACGCGATTGCTTCATCAACTGTGTTTGCCGCTGCGGTTCGGACAACTGGGAAGTTGTAGTATTTGAGGATTTTTTTAGCTTCGTCCTCGGTGAGGATTTCTCTTCCTTCAAATGCTGCGTTTCGCAAAATCACCATGATTGGGCGTTTTGGCGGTGCAACATCAACAGGTAATTCTTCAGGGGTTTCATAGAGGAGACCAACGTTGCTTTGGTAGTGGTACATGGACATGTATGTTTTAATGGCTTGCTCAGGTGTGCTGTAGGTTGGAATATTGTTTTGGTTTAGGATTTTGTTTGCTTCTTCGACAGCACCAAATCCGATAAACGAGGTTAGCACCGTCTTGTTTTGGTATGGCTGAGATCTAACCAGTTCTGCTATTGCTTTTGCGATTTCAACTGCCTCGGAAACCGCTTGCTGAGTGAAAATAACCAAAACACCATCAACGTTTTCATCTTTTAAGCATGCTTCAAGCGCGGCTTTGTAACGGTCATGCTTGGCATCACCCAAAACATCAACTGGGTTACCGTGACTCCAAAACGGTGGCAAAACAGCATTAAGAGAATCAATGGATTTCTGGCTGATTTTTGCGATTTTTCCTCCGTGGGCAATCAATGAGTCAGTTGCCATAACTCCTGGCCCGCCAGCGTTAGTGATAACTGCTAAGCGTGGACCTTTAGGAAGCGGCTGAGTGCCCAAAACCTCGGCTGAATTGAATAAATCTGCGATTTCATCAACACGGACAACACCTGCACGTTTGAAAGCAGCATCGTAAATGTCATCTTCACCTGACATTGAGCCAGTGTGTGACGCGGCTGCCTTTGCGCTTTCTGCAAATTTGCCTGATTTAATAACAATGATTGGTTTGGTTCTTGCGAAGTGTCGGGCTGCACTCATGAATTTACGGGCTTCGGTTAAACCTTCAACGTACATGAGAATGCTTTTTGTTTTTGGGTCACTGCCAAAATAATCAATTAAATCGCCAAAGTCAACGTCAAGCATGCTGCCGACAGAAACGAAATTGCTAAAACCAATGTTTTCATGAATTGCCCAGTCCAAAATTGCTGAACCCAACGCGCCGCTTTGAGATAGAAACGCGATGTTTCCGGGTTTGGGCATTTTGTCCACAAAAGTAGCGTTTAAGCCTATTCTTGGTCGGATGATACCGATACAGTTGGGACCGATTACGCGGATTTTGTTTTTCTTTGCGATTGCCGCAATTTGGTCTTCCAAAGCTTTTCCTTCTGGACCAGTCTCTTTGAATCCAGCTGAAACAATAATTACGCCTTTTACCTGTGCTTTTGCACATTCCTCCATTACTGCTGGAACAGTTTTTGCGGGGGTAGCAATTATTACCAAGTCAATTGGTTCGGGAACCTTGTCAACTGATGGATAAGTTTTTACGCCGAGAATTTCAGGTTTTCTGATGTTAACGTAAAAAACTTTGCCTTCAAAGCCATGTTGAAAATTCTTCACTATTGCATATCCAACTGAGCCTTCAGCATCACTTGCGCCGATAATAGCTACGCTTTGAGGATTAAAGATTTTATCAAGATTTAAAGTAACCATGCTGATATCTTCCTTGTTTTAAGATACTTCGTCCTTTTCGTTCGTGCTTTTCAGCAAATTAAATGTTGCGTATCGTGGCTATAATTCTTAACTTCTCAACCTTAATTTTTTGGGGTTATGAAATGTTCATAACTGATTGAATAAGGGTGAACACAAATAGACTATTTAAGATATTGTTAATATAGCGCACAAACCCAAAACCAAAAACCAGTCAATTAAGCTGGAACACTTTTTACAATCGACACACAATCGCCCAACTGTGCCGTGGATGTTTCATCTAATTCATAAATAATTTTCAAGCCTTCACTGGTCTGCAGCACAAACCCGCAATCACGCAACCGTTTCATTTGCCAAGTCAACGCCTGAGAAGAAACCGCAACCTCATCAGCTAACCTGCCATGAGATAACCGCTTTCTGCGCAATAAAACCTCAACAATCCGCCGTGCTGTCCCGTGTCTGAGCAGAGAAATCCAAGTCATCTCTTTCTTGGAAAAACGCTTAGAAATAAAAAATCGCTTGTAGCGACCGTCTCTGACAAATGAAACCAATCCAGCTCGCACTAAAACACCTAAATGATACTGTGCAAGTCCAACAGGAACACAAAGACCAGCACAGAGAACCCTAAAGGAAACTCCGGGGTTTTGGTTGACAAAATTGTAGATTTGCATGCGGGTTGTGTTAAAGGCAACTGCTGCATCAGCAAACCCGTTGTGGGTTGGAATAGAAAAAGTTGACGTAACCGCAAAAAACAGGGGTTTTTCAAAGCCAAACAGGTGTAGGCTATCGGCTACTGAGTACGTATGCAGTTTTTTGACGGGTTGGTTTTGGCTGTTGCTGGTTAGAACAAAGTTTTTTTGTTGATGCAATGTGGCGGCAAAGCAGATGACAAGGATAATTATGAGCAGGGATGCAACTGTTGCTTTTTTGAAACCCAAACTGTAACTCTCCACCCAAAAGGTGTATTCTTGCTGGTTTTTATTGGTATTTGTAAACAAATGTACTAGAAAATGGTATCTAAAAACGCTTATAACGTCTGCTGAGGTAGCTTCTTGCGATGTAGCATGACGCTTGAAGGGTATGTAGAGTATAAACGTAGAGAATTCTGCAAAGACATCAAATGCCCCGTACAACTGGAGTTAAACCGGCAATCTGAAGGCTCCTCTGAATATGAGCAAACACGCAAAAAATGCAGCAACGCCTGCCTCTACACCACATGGCAGTTCCATCACTGGCTCATAGAAAAAGGATATTTAATCTTAAAACCAAACCAATAAGGGCACTAATTTTTCAGAGCCTTCACCTGGAATTGGGTTTTGGCGGTTTTGATTTCGCGGTAAGCCTTGAGAGCGAACGTGATTGTTAGTACTGAGAAGACATACATTAGTATGGTGCCCCACCAGTTGCTCACTGGGTCATGTGGTCCAAAGTCTGCCATTTGACTTAAAGCCGCTACAATGAATACGGACTGTAACACTATAAAGACGGCATCCAAACCAACCATGCCCATGAGTGCTATTCTTTTGCCTAACAAAAATAGGGCGGTAAAGATGCCAACTAGACCATATATCAGAAGAACCGTCAACGTGCTTTCAAAGTCATTGAAGCGGTACTGATCCATTCCAATCAAGTATCCACCAAAAAACAAACGGAAAAGCAAGATCACAACTAACGCTTTACCACTTCCAGTGAGCTCCACCAGACCCCTCCTTAAACAGTTAACTGGATACCTATATCCATTTGATTGCAGGTTCTTTTTTGATAGGTTTGATTGAATCCAGAGCGGCTGCAACTTCTGGGCTAGGATTGACTTTAGGGTAGCCAAGCAGGATAGGTCCAAATATTGCTTCATCCTCCTTTAGCTCAAGAGCTTGCACGATTTCAGCGTTACCTTTGACCATTCCGCCAAATCCAACGTAGCAGCTTCCCAGACCCAAGGATTGTGCAGCAATCATCATGTTTTCGCATGCAAGCAAGCTACTAAACGGGTTGTTAGCTGGACTGACAACGAAGATAATTACGGGTGCGTTGTAGTAGATTACGTCTTTGGGTTCGTCAATGGCATCGTAGAGGAGTGTTGCCATTTTGTAGAGTTCAGGTTGAGCCTGCTTTAGAGGTTCAATGGTTTGTTTCCAGAATGGCAATGTTGTTTGGAGAAGTTTTTGTTTAAATTAAGAGTTTTCGACTACAACAAACCTCCATGGCTGCGAGCGAGTCATAGACGTGAATGGCGCCTGATTACCTGCCTCAATTACTTTTTCAATTAATTCTTTGGGGACTGGTTTTTGTTCGTAGACCCTTGTGGATCTTCTGTTGTTTATTGCGTCAAATACTTCATTCATGATTTCATCACTGTCAAATTAATCCTTTAACCATGCGACGGAAATTGTGTTTCCATTAAGCTTTCTAAAGGTTTACAATGTTTTGTAATGCAAGCGTAAAGAAGTAAACAGAGAGACCTGAGAAGAAAAAGAATAAGCCAACTCCAATTGGTGAATCCAACCTAACATTTTCTTTACCATTTCTAAATCCACTTCTTCACCTCCATCAACGGTCTCTTAAGATTCTCCACTAAATCTTGTGATTATACTTCTGTGGAAATGATTAAGATTCAAACGTAATAATTCTAAAACACATTTATGGTTAACATGTGCTCAATCGGTTTATACAATTAAGTTTTATAAATGTTATTTGTTTCCAAAATTTATAGCCATTCAGAATCTAAATAGCCAAAAAGAGATGAAAGATGGATAGAATTAAGCTTGTGTTGCAGTAACCACTACATCATAGCTGTAGCTGAAAGCTTGGTCAGGCGTGTAATCTGAAGTTGTAGGTGTTAAAAAAGCAATCATGGACATATAGTAGGCTTTTCCAGGTTGTATGGGTTGCTGGTCGGTGGCTTGCTCTGAGAAGTGGCTGCCCGCGATGGTTCCGTACCAGCCACAGTTCAACGTTAAATCCATATCAGAAGGAATTTTCTTGTTGGCTACAGATGCATTAACCGTTATGGGCACATTGCCATCGTTACGAACTACGATGCAGGTGGCTGTCCAGCCAGCGTTGTGACCTGTTAGGGGGTCTACGACTACGGTGTTGACTCCGCCATTAAGTGACCCAGTGGTTGATGTGGGAAAAGATTCCCCGTTTGGAGTGAAAAGGGTGAATTGGATTGTTTGGCTACTGCTTGAGGTCGGTGTGGGTATCGGTGTAGGTGTTGGCGAACCAGAGGGGGGAACATTGTGTGGATATTTTGAGTTACCTTCAATGTGAATTGTCAAAGTTTTTGTTAACACCGCAACAACTATAGGCAGAGTTATCACTAAAGCCACTATAATGGCTAAAATTAGCAACTTTCGTTTCAACTATTTCACCTCTAAAAAAGCCGATGATTAAATGTTGTTTTGGGTTGATTTATACCTGTGTTTCAACCTGAAAAAACAACATTACGTTTTTCAGAAAATAAACCCTCTAAATGTTGAAAAACAAAAAAATCAAAAAACAACCCGCACAAACCCTTAGCCTTCGCGGTCAAGCAAACAGGGCAGCAAACAACGGATAATACATCGTTTGAGCATAAAGTTATTTAATTCTTAAACCAACTGCTCTCTCGAGGAAAAAGTTATGGAATGGGGTATGAAAAACCGATTAAGCAGGCTTATCCAGAAAGATGGAAAAGCATTATTTTTACCAATTGACCACGGATACTTCCAAGGACCAACACACTGCCTTGAACATCCCGCAGAAACAATCAAAAATATTTACCAATACGCAGACGGCATCATGCTCACACGTGGCGTCCTGCGAAACTGCATCGACCCAGCAATCGAAAAACCCATCATCATGAGAGTTAGCGGAGCAGTCTCCGTCGTAGGCGAAGACCTAGCCAACGAAAGCATCGTTACATCCATCCAAGAAATAATCAGGCTAAACGCCTCCGCGGTTTCCATGTCCGTTTTCGTGGGCAGCAAATACGAAAACAAAAGCCTAAGCAACCTATCAAAACTCGTTGATGAATGCGAGGACTATGGCATTCCAGTTATGGCAGTAAACGCGGTAGGCAAAGAACTGGAGAAGCGTGAGGCAAGGTATTTGGCGTTGGCTGCAAGGATTTCTGCTGAAATTGGCGCCCGCGTGGTTAAGACTTATTATTGTGAGAACTTCCGCAAGGTTGTTGATGGTTGTCCCGTGCCCGTTGTGATTGCTGGTGGACCACGAACGGAAACCCAAAAGGAAGTTTTCGATTTTGTCTATGATGGGATGCAGGCTGGCGCTATCGGCGTGAATTTGGGCAGAAACATTTGGCAAACAGAGAATCCAGTGGCGGCAATTCGGGCTATTCGCAGTATAATTCATGACAACTACACCGCACAGGAAGCAGACGACCTCTACAATCAAGTTATAGCAGGCAAAGCCTAACCCTTTTTTGGTGAACCCTCATGCAGGTCGCCGTCTACTACAACAATCATGACGTCCGAATCGAAGAATTATCCAAACCCACAATCACTGATGAAGAAGTTCTGCTGAAAGTGATGGCAAGCGGAATCTGCGGAAGCGACGTTATCGAGTGGTACCGCGTTCCCAAAGCCCCGCGTGTGCTGGGGCATGAAGCAACCGGCGTCATCGAAGATGTAGGTGCAAACGTTAGGGGCGTAAAAGTGGGTGACCGCGTGTTTGTTTCGCATCATGTTCCCTGCAATGCTTGTCGACACTGCGACCGTGGACACCACACCGCATGTCAAACCCTGCACACAACCAACTATTACCCCGGCGGCTTTAGCCAATACATCAAAGTCCCCAAAATCAACGTGGACTTTGGCATCTACAAGCTACCTGACCAGATGAGTTTTGAAGAAGGCACCTTCATAGAGCCATTGGCGTGCGTTGCGCGTGGGCAACGTTTGGCAAAACTGCAAAAGTCCGATTCTGTGCTAATAATCGGTAGCGGGATTTCAGGGATTTTGCATGTTCAGCTTGCCAAATTTAAGGGCGTCAAAAAGGTGGTTGTCGCAGACATTAACCCGTACCGCATGGAACTTGCCAAGAAATTCGGCGCTGACGATGCAATCAACGCCAAAGAGAACCTGCCTGAGAAACTCAAAGACACCAATGAGGGACGCTTGGCGGATGTAGTGATTGTCTGCACTGGAGCAACCTCTGCTGCTTTGGCGGCGCTTGATTGCGTGGAGCCTGGTGGAACAATTTTGTTCTTTGCCGTACCTGACCCAACCGTGAAGCTGCCTGTCCCGATTAATCAGTTCTGGCGAAACGAAATCACCATGCAAACCAGCTACGGCGCGGCACCTGTGGATTTAGAGGAATCCTTGGCGGTGCTTGCAACGGGACGCCTAAACATCAAAGACATGATAACACACAGGCTCAGCTTGCAGGATGCACAGGAAGGCTTCCGATTGATGGCGGAAGCAGGCACCAGCCTCAAAGTCATCTTGCTGCCAAACAGCAATCCCTAAAAACCAAAACCCCAATTTTATTTTATGCCAAACACAACAGATGCCATACGTAAACGCCGCAGCATCAGAAAATTCTCACCTCGACCCGTCCCCAGAAAGCTGGTTTTGGAAGTTTTGGAAGTAGCAGGTTGGGCTCCTTCAGCACATAATGTTCAGCCATGGCGATTTATAATTTTGGAAGATTTGAAGGCGCGGCGGGAATTAGCAGAGGCAATGGCTAATGCACGAGCAACTGACTTGGCTAAGGATGGCATAAAAATCTCCGAAGTCGACTACAAAGCGTCCACGCAACGATTCGCCGACGCCCCCGTCCTGATTCTGGCGTGTCTCTCCATGGAAGACATGAAAAAATTTGCGGACCCAACGCGGCAGGGTTTTGAGAGGGATTTAGCTGTGCAAAGCTTGGGCGCGGCAGTGCAGAGCCTGTTTTTGGCTGCTTATCAGAAGGGTTTGGGCGGTTGTTGGTATTGTGCCCCGATTTTCTGCAAAGACACCGTTAGGCAAGCCCTAAAAATTCCTGAAAATGTAGAGCCAGCAGCGTTAATAACTCTGGGTTATCGCGCCGATGAGCCGCCAGTACCAAGCAGAAAACCAGTTGAAAAATACTGTTTTCTGGATTGCTGGGGAGAAAAACTGAGGTAAGTGAATTAATAATTGTTAGTCAAATTTGCTACACATCTTTGCCTTTATAGTCAAAGCGTGTAATCCATTTAATCGATGAAGTATGCTCAAATCAATTAAATTATCAATGTGTTTTGTAGCCCTCATGTTGTTTATTATAGTTGTGAACACTGAGAGTGCATATGCAAATAATCTACCAACAGCGGTTTTGCCTTCTCAAGAGCACACCTGCAACGAAGGCGACTATCTTAGCATCCAATTAAACGGAAGCGGTTCATATGATCCAGAAGGAAACTCGTTGCATTACCGATGGGACATTGGAAACACAGGCGTATGGACGCCATGGTCTACCTCAGCCGTCACAAGCATAACAAGGCAATTTCTCGTTAACACAACAATAGAGGTAAAACTTAAAGTTACAGATGGCTTACTTGAAAGCACAACCACTGCAACGGTAAGTGTCACCGTTAATAATCTGCCACCCACCGTAAATGCTGGTCCAGATATTCAAGCCTACCCTAACATACCCGTTGAGTTTAAAGGAAATTACTCAGACCCAGGCAATGACGTTACCGAAGTAACATGGGATTTTGGTGATGGAACAACAGCGACAGGAACACTACTACCTACACACATCTATACCGCAACTGGAGATTACACTGTTTCCTTAATAGTAACAGACGCTCAAGGTGCCACGGCAACAGACCAGTTACTTGTACAAGTTCAAACGCGACCATCATCTGAAGTATGCGATGCATCAGGAAACCCAAAAAGCGTATTCTGGGAAAACGAACAAGTTTATGTTAAAGGAATAGACTTACCACCAAACACGGACATACCTGTTTACGTAGTGAGTCATACCACTTGGAGCGATGGATTGCCTTTATCATCGTTAACTTGGCAGTCAGGCGCTTTGGTGTATACAGATTCTTCGGGTGCGATAGTACCAACTATGATTTGGGAGCCGCGTTTGTTAAGTGGGTACTATGATGTTTTCATTGATGTAAATTCCAACTCGGTTTACGATGAAGGAACAGATAAACTGATTAATTTTCAACTTGATGAATCCTACGGGTTTTTTGTTACCCCTGAAACACCTTTTGGAGCACTGGCGCCTTTCCTTGCAGGCATCGCCGCATTTGGCATATTTAAACTAAAAAAACAAGAATAAATCCTCCAATACACCTTTTTCTTTTTTTAAGAAAAAACAGTGTTAAGCTTTTTTGTCTGGGATGAAATCCATTGAGATAGAATTTACGCAGTGCCGAGTATCTTTTGAGGTGAAGCCTTCACCAGTAAAGACATGCCCAAGATGTGCTCCGCAGTTAGCACATTGAATTTCAGTTCGCACCCCGTCGGCGTCAGGCAGACGTTTTACTGCTCCAGGGATTTCGTCCTCAAAGCTTGGCCATCCACAACCTGATTCGAACTTGCTCTCGGAACGGTAGAGTTTTGCGCCGCAACGTTTGCAAACGTAGGTGCCTTTGTCCCAAAACGCGTAGTATTTGCCTGTGAATGGGGTTTCGGTTGCCTTGCTTTCTATGACGCTTTTCTCTTGGGAAGTTAATTGTTTGTGAACTGGGTGTTTTTGAGAAGTCGACATAAAAACCACATTGTTAATTATGTCTGGCTGCACAAAAAGACTTTGGTTACCGCAACTGTTTTTACTGTTTTTTGTAGACTATTAGTAACTCTTCAAGTTTTGTTGTTTCCAGCTTGTTTTTGTGAGCAATTTTTTGGACGCAGTCTTCGAGTATTTGGTTGTTTTGGCTGTCGATTTGGATTTGTATGCCTTCAGAGAGACCGTTGGTGGGTTTTAGCATAAGCGTTATAGATTTTCCATGCAGACAAGGACATTTTTCAACAATCTGCTTGATTATTTCTACTGCTTTTTCTCGTTCCAATTTTTACCAGCAATCAAAAAATTTAAAATTTAATATTTATAGCTCATTCCCAAATTCGACATATCAACCAAACCAGTTTTCACACCCAAATTCGAACAAAAGAGACTTTTATCTGAAACACCTTTAAAGAACCAGAAAGGTAGTGCGGTTGAAGAGGCAAAAAACACTGGCTTTGTTACGGGAAATCTTAGAAGTAACAAACCAAGTTGACGTTGAAGCCATCACCTTACTAAAAGACAACAATGGGGATTATGCCCTAAAAATTAATTGTTTTGTGGATGACACAGTATTGAAGCTTATTCAGCCCATACTCAAAAGAAACAACTTAACCCTCAAACACAACTGCCATTTTATCATTATATCTTCAACCAAAAACGAATAAAACCCTTAAAGGAGTGGAGTTCTGAAAACAGATATAAGACTGCCGCGGCTTTTTCTATTTGGGGTTTTTTATGGTTGAAATTACACGTTTGTTTTGGAAAAGAGTCTACTCTTCTGATGGAGTTTTACTTGGAGAAGTCAACAGCGCAGACCTTGATGAGGCAACATGGCAAGTCAAAAGCTTTTTTGTGGTTTTAACAGACGAATCCATTGAAAAATTTGGTTTCCGTCGCCCTTTTCTGGGTAAAGTAATTGTGTGCCTACCGGTAGCCACCATTGATGCATTCAAAGAGCACTTGATGCTAAAAGTTCCCTTCAAAGAACTAATGACCCTAAAAGAATGCAAAGAATAAACAGTTACTATCCACCGCAGGGACGAAAAGAAAAAAGGTTTAGAAAATCCAAATTACACTTCACAAACCAACCTATTTGGAGCCTATTAGAAAGTCTATGCAGAAACCATAGAGGGCTCTACAAAGCTCTGAAAGGAGAGGGCTGTATTGGCGCGTTTTCTACCCAAAAATTAGTGCAACAAAAAAGGACAGTGTGTGAGGTACCGCTAGATGTCGTAGCCTCTTGCAGTAACCATTTTGCCCTCAACAACCCGCGTCATCGAGTTGCCCACGACAATCGTGGTTACCATGTCAATTTCGCAGTTGAGCAGGTCCTTGAGTGTGGTTATGGTAGCTTTTTCGCCTTCACGTCCCGCCTGCCTGACGATGCCGACGGGTGTGTCAGGGTTGATGTGTTTGAGCATTATCTCATACGCCTTCATCAACGGCTCGATGCGTCCTTGACTTTGCGGGTTATAGAGCACAATTGAGAAGTCCGCAGATGATGCAGCTTCGAGACGTTTTTCAATTTTTTCCCAAGGAGTCAACAAATCGCTTAAGCTGATAACGGCAAAATCGCTGATTAGGGGTGCCCCCAAAATGGCTGATGCTGCTGTTGCTGCGGTAACACCTGGCACAATTTCAACTGGCACCTTAATTTTTTCTTGTGCAGCAACCTCTAAAACGATGCCTGCCATGCCATACACGCCTGGGTCTCCACTGCTAACCATCACAACTGCTTTGCATTCTTGGGCTTTGTCTACGGCGATTTTGGCGCGTTCTACTTCTTTGCCCATTGTACCAGAATAAACTTCTGCGTTTTTGCTTATGATACCCTGTATTAGTTTGATGTATGTACCGTAGCCCACGACGACATCAGCGGTTTCTATTGCATTTTTTGCTTTAGGTGTCAAGTGTTCGGCGCTGCCTGGTCCGATGCCGACAACGCTTATTCTGCCTCTGCTAATGCTACAGTCACCCCGTTCTGTTTGGTTTTTTTGAGAATCAACTTGGAATTGTTTCCTGCTGCTAGTAATGCTGCTCGTTCACAAACTCCTCCTACACCAATCTTTTCCATAACCATTTTTGAATCAGGTGAAAGCTCACCCGAACTAACATTGCTCAGTTGCTCTGCACTGAAAAACTGCAAAGGCAACCCCATATCCGCAAACGCTTCAACCAGTGGTTTTGAGTCCTTTTTTATGTCAACCGTTGCTGCGCCATTAATGCGGGACAGGGGCAAATTTGCTGTGGCTAAGGCAGCTTTTACTGTTTTTATGATGCGTTCTTTGCTGATTACTTTTCTTGCGCCTACGCCTACAACGATTTTTTTAGGTTTCAGAATCGTAAAGGGCTTAACAAACTTGGCAATCGAGAGCGGTTTTTGGGCAACGATTATGCCTGCATCGTAAGCGCTAATGATTTCCATGGCTTGTGCTCCATTCTTTGCCTTTTTTACTTCAAAGCAACCCACGTTCTCCAGCGGAACCTTCACATCACCAACCAGCACCAAAACCAAACTGTCACCATTAACAATCGCCGTATTCACAGCAACTAAACTCTCAGGATTCTTTATAGAAAAATGCATAATCCTTGCAAGTTCATCAACACTCAATTTCCCAGAAACCTCAGTTGCTGTAGTAATCACTGCTTCTGCGCCGATGCCACCTGCGATAATTTTGGTTAACTCATTAGCGCCACCAAAATGCCCCGAGAGCAGACTTATCACAAATTTTCCAGTCGTATCTACACCAACAACTGCGGGGTCAGAAAGTTTGCTCTCCAACATTGGGGCGATACTGCGGATGATTATACCTGTTGCCATAACCCCAACCAGCGCGTCCACGGTGTTGTAAGTGTCCCTGATAAAAGCGGATACGGGTTCTTGGATGACCGTGACTCCTTTTTGACTGTATTTTTTAGGAGCATAAACAATGGTGGATATGCCCCGCTGCTGTAGTGTATCTTTGATTTGTTGTGCGGTTTCTACACCGCGTCGTGTAATTGCAACAACTGCGACTCCATTAGCATACATTCAAGTTTCGCCTTTCCTAAATCCAGTAGTGAACTTAGGGTCATAAAGCTTAGATAAATCGTACGCTTGCGGATCCAAAACCCGACCAACAAAAATCAAAGCAGTCTCCGTAATCCCCTCAGCCCGCACCTTTTCCACAATATCTGCTATGGTACCTTTCACGATTTTCTGCTCAGGCCACGTTGCCTTATACACAACCTGCACAGGAGTATCTTTGGGGTAACCGCCAGCATGCAAATCCTCCATCACACGCGCAATATGCGGAGTGCCAAGGAAAATAACCATGGTTGCTTGGTGCACGGCGAGTTTTTGGATGCTTTCTGCCTCGGGAACAGGTGTTCTGCCTGCAGGTCGCGTGATTATGACGGTTTGGCTGATGTTTGGCAGGGTTAATTCACGGTTAAGCGCAGCTGCACCACCCAAGAGGCAGGTGATGCCTGGAATTCTGAAGTACTCTATGCCTTCTTTGTCCAGTGCTGTCATGACTTCTTGGATTGCACCATAAAAGCTTGGGTCACCATCATGGAGCCGCACGACCAGTTTGTCTGCTTTAACGCCTGCAATCATTACTTTAAGCATCTCTGGCAAACTCATCTTTGCACTATCATAGAGTTCCGCATCCTTTTTGCAGTACTTGAGGTATTCAGGGTTAAGAAGACTGCCTGCGTACACGACAATGTCGGCTTGTTCAAGGTATCTTTTGCCTTTGAGTGTGATAAGCTCGGGGTCACCTGAGCCTGCACCAATGATAATTACTTTATTCATTTTTTATCACTTTTACCGTTTTGTTTCCAATGAATCGGAACATCACTTTTCTTAACAATCACCACTGAGAAATAATCCTCAGAAATATCCCAGCCAGCTACATCGCCCAGTTTGCCCACGTATACTTTCTCATTTGGCAACGTACAGCGCTTTACCAATGCAACTGTTGAATCAGCATTAAAGCCTGAACGCAAAAGCAACGGAACAAACTCTTTAACACGAAAAGCACATTTCATGAAGACCAAGTTTTCTGCATGTTTAGCTGTGTCCTCAATAAGTGCGGGGTCAAGGTCTGTTGGCATAATCGTGACAACCTCGTCTTTTTCTGCCAATGGTAGATTGCTGCTTGCTGCTGCCGCTGTTACGGAGGTTACGCCTGGGATGATTTCCAGTTCAATTTCGGGGTACGTCTCTTTTAGGCACTCATACAGGTACAAAAAAGTGCTATACAGCATGGGGTCGCCAAGGGTGATGAATGCGACTGTGCCCTGTTTGGCTTTGGCTGCGACGGTTTGGGCGCTTTCCAACCAGAGTTTGCGGTTGTTAAGTTCATCTTTGGTCATGGGAAACACGAGCTCCACCACTTCTGCGGGTTTTGCTCGTTCGTCAAGAACCTGTTTAACTATGCCGAGCGCCATGCTGGGTTTGTTTGCGTGGGGTTTAGGAATACAGATGACATCTGCGGTTTTGAGGGCTTTGGCTGCTTTTAGCGTTAATAGTTCGGGGTCGCCTGGTCCAACGCCGATTCCAATAAACTTTTTCATGTAGTTTCCCTCGTTGCTGAAACGATTGTTATTGGGTTTCTTGCCATCATCATAGTACCTGAGTCAACCTGTTTTCCTTTAGCTATCAAAACCTGTGCTACATCAATGTCTTTGAAGCCTAACTTTTTGAGTTCAGCTATAGCGGTGCATGCGGTTTCCAGCAGAATCGCATTAACAACCACTCTACCTGAGGGTTTGAGTTTTTGCTTGCAAACGGTCAGAACTTCGTGTAGGTTTTTGCTTCCGCCCACAAGAACCGCATCAACCTGAGGCAGCTTTTCTAATGCTTCAGGAGCCTTGCCCTGAATTATGGAAACAACTTCTTGTACCTCAAATTTTTCGATGTTAGCTTTTGTTAATTTTGTTGCTTCTGGGTTTTCATCAATTGCGTAAATTTTTCCTGTTGGAGCAACTTGGAGCGCGGCTTCAACGGTTAATCCTCCCGTGCCACATCCCACATCAATCACGGTGCCGCCAGTGTTTAGGCGTGCTTTGCTTATGGTTATCACTCGGATTTCTTCTTTGGTTGGTCCAGGAACCAAATCATTTTGTATGAACAGTTCGTCTGGTATTCCTGAAGTCTTGTAAGTCCACGTTTTTACCATTGGTCTTTCCCTTTAGAGATTTACTGTGAATTTTTGATTACCATAACACACAACGAGGCAACCTTTATGCCTGTAACCTCAGAAAGTGTGGTTTCTGTGATCTTCTCATTTTCTAAGGTTAGGTTTTCACACAAGAAAACCCGTGTTTTTCCATCTATTCTTCTGCGAATAAGGTAGCCTGTGATTTCGCTGGGCGGAAACGCTTTAGGGTCAGGCAAAACAAACACGTTTTTGCCTAAACGAACAATCTCGGCAAGTTCGCCTTTTTTTTCTTCGGTTGCGCCTTCATGGAAACTCAGCAGTCTTACGTTATCCCAAAGCATACCAAGCCGTGCTGCGCATACCTGCAGTGAACTGACTGCTGGAACCACATTAACCTCACTTGGAGAAAGCAGGTTACGTTCCAAAACCGAGCGTAATAATCCTGCGAATCCTGGGTCACCTGTTGATAGCAGCACAGTGTTCACGTTTTTTGCTGAGTCAACTGCAAGTTTTAGTGTTTCTTCAACGTTTTGGGCAGTTAAAACTTTAACTTCGCCTGAAATGTGCTCTTTAACTAAGTCTATGCTTCTTTGTGCGCCTATAACCAGTTGTGCTTGACTAACCACCAATTTTGCGGCTTCTGTTACGTAATCCGGGGAACCCGGTCCAACTCCAACTATGTTAAGTTTTGCCAAGGTTTATTGCACCGTGCATTCTGGTCCATTCCAAGGACTTTTCCATCCATTGCTACAATAATCACGTTTATCTTGATTTTGTTTTCTAATCTGTCACTCACCCGCTGATGCACCCGATTGGCAATCCGCTCATAAGTCGGCTCCAACAGGTCAGCTTGCCGCAAAATCTCACTTGCCTCATCAGTAGTGTTAGCTGATAGCAACTCGTTTATGGTTTGGGTTGATGCGCCCACCGCGCCAGCATAAGAAGCGATAACTTCGTTGCGGGCATCCCCCATCTTATAATGTGTGTTAAAAATGTTAGCTGCTAATTTGACAATTTTTCCAGAGTGCCCAAGCAGAATGATTTCTGGTACACCTTTCTCGACAGCTTTTTCAAGCATATAGCCGACAAAGTCGCCTGTTTGGACAATCGCGTCACCTGGTGCTCCGAATTGTTCTTTTGCAATTCGTTCTCCGATGTTTCCGGGAACAACAAAAATGCGTTTGTAACCTTTGGCTAAGGCAACATCAATTTGAGGAACCAATGAGCGTCTGCATGCATCTGAAGAGAGCGGTTTAACCACGCCTGTTGTACCCAAAATGGAAACGCCGCCTTCAACGCCTAGCTTTGCATTCATGGTTTTCTTGGCAACCAATACGCCCTCTGGCGCGCTGATGATTACTTCAACGCCTACTCCTTGAGGTAAAACTTCTTTGACTGCCTCAGTTATCATGCTTCTTGGCACAGGATTGATTGCTCCCTCACCAACTGGAACCTGCAGACCCGGCTTAGTGACTTTTCCAACACCTACGCCGCTTTTGATTGTCACTTGCCCGTCACCGGTTAACTTCACTGTGGCGGTTATATCCATCTTATCGGTGACATCAACATCTTCACCTGCATCCTTAACCACAACTGCTTCTGCCATGCCTTCACCGAGTTTTCGGCTGGATTTTATAGGAACCTCAAAACGCAAACCAATCGGCGTGGGAATAACAACCCGCTCAACAGGCGCATTTAAGGCGGCTATTGTTGCTGCTTTTGCTGCGGCTGCTGCGGTTGCTCCTGTGGTTATGCCGTATTTGAGGAACCTAGCCATTCCTAATTTTCCTCTGCCATACCCAAAAGCGCGTTGAAAATGGCTACGGCGATTGTGCTTCCGCCCTTGCGTCCTTTGATGATGATGTATGGAACTGGGAGTTTTGCGATGGCTTCTTTGGATTCTGCTGCTCCGACATAGCCAACCTCTGTTGCAACAATTAAGGCGGGTTTAGCTTTGCCTGCCTCAACAAGTTGTGCTAGTTCAAATGCTGCTGTTGGAGCGTTTCCTATAAGAAAAATTGCGCCATCAGCACCATCTTCGACTGCTAATCGTGAAGCTGCAGTGGAGCGTGTTATACCTTCTTCGTTTGCCATTTTTATGGCTTGCTTATCTTCAACGTATGTGAGGATTTTTATGCCAAACTTTTCCAGACGTGTTTCGTTGATGCCTGCCTTAATCATTTTTACATCAGTGATTACTTTGGCTCCTGCTTTAATAGCGGCAACACCTGACTCAACGGCTGTGTCGCTGATTTCCAGTAGTTTAGCAAATTCGGGGTCAGCTGTAGTGTGAACGACCCGTTCAATGATTGAGGCATGCGTGTTTGGTGCTTTTTTGAGTTCATCTTGGATTTCTGGGCGGATTAACGTCATGCTTTTGTCAAAAATTTGTTTTCCAGCAAAAGGCGTAACAATTGGTTCATCGGTTATTTTTTGTCCAAGAGCTTTTAGAGCTTTTTCTTCTAAAATAACGGCTATGCGTTGGTCTGCACCGATTGGTTCGCCATAGTATGTTTTAATTCCTTTGGCTGAAAGCTGCGATTGCTTATCTTTTACTTCGATGAGTTCAGGGATTTCTTGGGTTGTATGTACGCCTTGTGCGATAAAGGCAGGAACCAAAACGATTTTGTTTACGCCTTTTTGGACTACAGTGTCTATTGCTTCAGAGATTGTGGGTGTGTTGCGCACCATAAAAGAGATTTCAACGATGCTGAAACTGGAGTTTTTGCGCATGTTTTCGGCTAGTTTTTCAAGGTTTTCTCTGTTATGGGGCAGTTTGCTTCCATGCCCAATGAGGATTAATCCTACTTTATCTTGTTTTGTCATCAACTGATTTCTCTCCATTTTTACCAAACAATTTAACTGCTGTTTCGATGAGTTGTTGGTCACCGTTAACTGCTGCTGCACGCAAATTTTCCACTATAGGAACAAAGGTTTGCTTGAGCAGTATACTGGTTAAATCCTCAAGCACTTTACGCTCTTTTTCATTCACTTCTCCCAGTATGCTTAGGGCTTTGGCGAGCGCTTTTTGCCTGACTTCTTCGGTGTGTGAAAGTAAATCTGAAATAATCAGCCTCACTGACTGGCTTTTCACGTCACAGGTTAACTCGTCAAGTTCTTCTTGAATGATTGATTCAGCGGTCTCTGTGCACTTTTGTCTTTCCAGCTTATTTTTGTCAGTGATTACCTGTAAATCATCAATGTTGTAG
Source organism: Candidatus Bathyarchaeota archaeon (assembly GCA_026014585.1). NCBI lineage: Archaea > Thermoproteati > Candidatus Bathyarchaeota > Candidatus Bathyarchaeota archaeon. The sequence continues at coordinate 20,395 of JAOZIA010000013.1, forward strand.
AGTTTAATACCTGAAATTTCTGTAACTGCTTTTTCCACGTTTCGGGGATTAGAAATATCTACTATGACTAAGTCGTTTTTGTTTGTGCGTTTGGTTTTCAGTTTAGAAATAATTTCTTTAGTTAACAGGTAATGCGGTGCCCCAGTTGAACAAATAACCACGTCAGCATCAACCAAAACATTCTCCAACTGGTCAAACTTTACTGCTTGCCCCGAAAGCTCCTCTGCCAGCCTTACTGCGCGATCATGTGTTCGGTTTGCAATAAAAATGGGACTCAGACAACGCCTCGCCAATGCTTTTGCAACTAGTGTACCTATTTCTCCAGCACCCATAACTAGGATTTTCTTGTCTTCTAGGCTTCCTGTTATGGTTGCTGCCAGTTCAACTGCTGCTGAACCAATTGAAACAGCGCCTTTGTTTATGCCTGTTTCTTTTCTCACGCGGTTACCCACTTTTATTGCCCTGTTAAACATCAGATTTAAGATTGGCCCGGCGGTTTTAGCTTTTTCCGCTTCTAAATATGCATCCCAAACTTGATTTAAAACTTGATCTTCGCCGATAACCATTGATTCTAAACCAGAGGCAACCCGCAATAAATGACCCAGCGCTTCTTGATCCGATGAAGTTTCAATCGCGCCTATAGCTTCCTGCGAGCATGACCCAGCACGGTTAGCTAAATAGGTCTTTGCCAAAACCAGAGCATCAAAGCCATCTTCACAAACCAGATAAAGTTCAATGCGGTTGCAAGTCTGCAAAATCAGTGCTTCTTCAAGACTGCTAAATAAATTGAGTTCTTTGAGAGCGGATTCTTTGTCTTTGAATGCCACAGCTTCCATTAACGGCACATGCGCCGTTTTGTGTGTTATTCTGACGTTGATTATGTGGTCAGTCTTCGCTGAGGCATTCATGGTTGGATAAACCATCCCGCTTAAATATAAGGCTTCTGTAAATAAAGGCGGAGGACGCTTGGTGGGCGGTAAAAGCTACGACAGCAATCACGCTTTATTCCAACTGGGTGAAAAAATTCAAAAATCCGCTCACCAAGTATAACTATAACCCAATTACATTTAATGGACGCTGGCAAACTTGCTAATTGACCTAAAATTGAATGACAAAACCGTTTTCGTAATCGGTGCAGGTGCAGAAGCCCACCGAAAACTCCTCAACTTTTCGGGTTCAGGAGCAAAAATCTGGGTCATAAGCAAAACCTTCTCCAATGCCATTCAAGAACTAAGTCAAGAAAAAACGTTAAGCCTGCTTCAAACCGAAATCCACGATGCCCAATCCTTCTTTGACAGCCTCAACCCAAAACCCGATATCTTGCTAGCTGTAACTGATAATTCCGCACTTAACCGTGAACTGGTAACGGTTGCTAAAGCCGCAGGATGCATAGTATACTGCGTGGATAGCCCTGATTTATCAGATTTTATTTTTCCTGCGGTTGCGCGGTTGGGTGAGGTGAAGGTTGCGGTTTCAACTTCAGGTCAAAGCCCTGCGATGGCAAGGGAACTTAGGCAACGCATTGAACGGTTAATCACACCAGAGGATTTGCTGGAAATAGAGCTACAAAAGGATATGCGTAAGGTTGTTAAGGAAAAAATTCCAAGTCAAAAAGACAGAAGCCAGATTCTTCACGAAATCCTAAATAACCCAGACATTAAAAAACTCATAAAAGAAAACAAACTCAAAGAGGCAAAAGAAATCGCCCTTAACCATTTAGAAAAACAAGTTACCAATAATCATGAGGAGACCAAAAAATGAGTTTTCCAACCGTACGAATGAGAAGACTACGCAAAACCGCTGCGATGCGGCAAATGCTCAATCAAGTCCACATCCAACCCAGCAACCTAATCTACCCAATCTTCGTGGATGAAACCATCAAAAAACCCGCAGCAATCACCTCCATGCCAGGCTACAGCCGCCTGCCACTGGGGCAAGTAGCAGCAGAAGCTAAACAGGCACAAGATTTGGGTGTTAAAAGCGTGATTTTGTTTGGTGTTCCCACCAAAAAAGATGAGCAAGGCACCAGCGCTTACGCTAAAAATGGTGTAATCCAAAAAGCCACACGTGAAATCAAAAAGGAACTTGGCGACGCAATGGTAGTTGTGGGTGACGTGTGTCTGTGTGAGTACATGAGCCATGGTCACTGTGGCATAATCGAAGATGACCAAGTTCTAAATGACCAGACCTTGGATGTTTTAGGCAAGGTTGCCGTGAGCCAAGCTGAGGCAGGAGCAGATATTGTGGCACCTTCCGCAATGATGGACGGACAAGTCGGCGCAATCCGCGAAGCCTTAGATGATGCAGGATTTGAAATGACCCCCATTATGGCTTACTCCGCCAAGTACGCCTCAGGTTTTTATGGTCCCTTCCGTGAAGCCGCTGAGTCCACGCCAAAATTTGGTGACAGACGTAGCTACCAAATGAGCCAAAGCAACATCGCAGAAGCTCTGCGGGAAATCGAACTCGACATTGCAGAGGGCGCAGACATGGTCATGGTTAAACCCGCCCTTGCATACCTAGACATTATCGCCTTGGCAAAAGCCAGCTTCAACGTACCAATCGTTGCCTTCAACGTGAGCGGCGAATACTCCATGGTAAAAGCCGCAGCACTCAACGGATGGATAGACGAAAAAACCGTCGTTAACGAAGTCGTAACCAGCATCAAACGAGCAGGAGCCGACCTCATAATTACCTATCATGCTAAAGATGTGAAATCATGGTTGAATCAGCAATAAGCAAATCAGCCGCGCTCTTTGAACGAGCCAAAAAGGTTTTGCCTGGCGGCGTAAACAGTCCCGTTCGAGCTTTTGACCCATATCCCTTCTTTGTAAAATGCGCTAACGGCTCCAAACTGGTCAGCGAAGATAACCAATCCTATGTGGATTACTGCATGTCTTATGGCGCGTTGCTCTTTGGGCACGCATATCCCGAAATAATGGATGAAGTAAAAAGCCAGCTCTCAAACGGGACACTTTATGGTGCACCCACTAAAAGAGAAGTTGAGCTTGCTGAGTTAATCCAAAACGCTTCACCCTGCATGGACATGCTACGGCTGGTCAACTCAGGCACAGAAGCCACAATGCACGCCATCCGCGCCGCAAGAGGCTACACGGGACGCAAAAAAATCATCAAATTCGAAGGAGGCTTCCATGGCTCCCATGACAACGTGCTAGTCAAAGCAGGTTCAGGAGCATCAACGTTTGGCACACCCACCTCACTTGGTGTCCCCCAAGAAACCACACAAAACACCATTGTGCTATCCTACAATGACATCGAATCCTTAGAAAATGTGCTGCAAAAGGAAGGCAACGACATCGCCGCAGTCATTATCGAGCCTGTAATGGCAAATGTCGGATTGATTTTGCCAAAAAAAGATTACCTGCAAAAACTGCGTAAACTAACCAGTCAGTATGGTGTCGTGTTGGTTTTTGATGAAATCATCATGGGATTCCGCTTGGCACTGGGTGGCGCTCAGGAATATTTCAACATTACCCCTGACATGGCAACGCTGGGAAAAGTTCTCGGCGGCGGTTTTCCCTTGGCGGCGTTTGGCGGTAAAAAAGAAATTATGCAAAACATTTCCCCTGTTGGCAAGGTGTATCAGGCGGGAACATTTAGCGGCAACCCTGTTTCAGCAACTGCAAGTTTTACTGCACTAAGCATTTTGAGCCAAAAGAAAAACCAGATTTACCCCACACTCGAAAAGAACTGCACCCAACTGGCAAAGGCTTTGTCAGATTTAGCCCAAAACTACAAAGTACCCGCGCAAGTCTACAACATTGCCTCACTATACCAAATATTCTTCACTAATACGCCAATCACAGATTATGGCTGCGCTAAACAGTCCAACATTAACATGTTTAATGCGTACTTCCACGAACTCCTAAAACAAGGAGTCTTCATTCCACCAGCACAGTTTGAAACCTGCTTCCTCTCAACCGCACACACCGAAGAAGACCTGAAATTTACAATTAATGCTTTTGACAATGCACTAAAAGCTGCAAAAGGAGCAAATTAGGATGATTTTGACTGTTGGGACACGAGGAAGCAAACTGGCAGTAACCCAAACCGAACGAGTTCGTGCACAACTCAAAGTTTTGCATCCGCACTTAGAGTTTAAACTAAAAATTATCAAAACCACAGGAGACAAAGAACACGGCAAACCCCTCTTCACCATTGACTGCAAAGGTCTTTTCGAAAAAGAAATCGACCAGCAAGTCGTCTCAGGCGAAGTGGACTTTGCAGTACACAGCCTAAAAGACGTGCCCATCGTAGAGCAGCAAGCAGGAACCATAATCGCCGCAATCCCCAAACGAGACTCACAATGCGACGTTTTCATCTCAAAAAACAATACCCCCCTCAAAGACTTACCCGCAAGAGCAGTCGTTGGAACAGGCAGCCTACGCAGATTGGCAGAGCTCAAGTTTATTCGCCCAGACCTTGAAGTGGAACCCATCCGTGGAAACATTGACACACGCATCGGCAAAGTCCGCAAAGGCGAACTGGCAGGTGTAGTGATTGCTGAGGCAGGGCTAGAGCGGATGAATTTGAAATCAGAAATTGCCGAGCGCTTACCCTTAGACCAGTTTCCATCAGCGGCGGGTCAAGGTGCATTAGCGATTGCTGCTAAAGAAGGCAACAAAGACGTAATTGCGCTTCTTGAGGGCGCTAACGATAAGGCATCCCGAGCAGAGATTACGGCTGAGCGCAGTTTAGTATTGGCGCTGGAAGGTGGCTGCCGCGTGCCTATCGGCGCAGTTGGAAAAGTCACGGGTGATGAGTTATCCTTGTTTGGCTGCGTTTACTCACTTAAGACCCGAAACAGGATTACCGCATCTGCTAAAGGTAGCTTAAGACAAGCTGAAGAACTCGGCAGACGTGTTGGCACGGATTTGATTGCTCAAGGAGCTAAAGAGTTTGAAAAAGAATGGAGAGAAACCTATGGCACATGGTAAAGTGTATCTTGTAGGCGCAGGACCAGGCGACCCCCAATTACTTACAATCAAGGCAGTTAAAGCAATAAAAGATGCAGACGTGCTCATCTACGACAGGCTAGTTGGACCTGAAATCCTTCTTTTAGCGCCCGAAAAAGCAGAGATGCTCTACGTCGGTAAACGCACAGGCAAACACGAAGTTCCCCAAGACAAAATAACTGAACTAATCGTCGAAAAAGCCCAAGCAGGCGGCAACATTGTACGCCTTAAAGGTGGTGACCCATTCATTTTTGGCAGAGGCGGAGAAGAAGCCGAAGCCTTAGCGGAAGCGGGTATCGAGTTTGAGATTGTGCCAGGCGTCAGCTCATCAGTGGCGGCGCCAATGTATGCTGGAATCCCCTTGACGCATCGGGATTATGCGGCTTCTGTTGCCATCATAACTGGGCATCGTGCAGGTGATGCTGAAAAACCTGTGGACTGGGTGAAAATCTCCAATGCGGTGGATACGATGGTGGTTTTGATGGGCGTAGAATCGCTCGATGGCATCGTTGGTAAACTCTTAGACGGGGGAGTCAACCCTGAAAAGCCCGTTGCTATTGTTCAGTCAGGAACGTACCCTGAGCAGCGTACACTAATCAGCACCTTAGGCACCATTATAAAAGAAGCACAAGAGCACGACATCAAGCCGCCATCAGTCATTGTTATCGGTGAAGTAGCCAATTTAGGGAGGAAACTGGCATGGTTCAAAAAACCCCTAACCTAAACGGAAAAACCATCGCAATCACCCGTCCAGCAGGGCAAATCCAAGAAGCCCAAGAGCAAATCACCGCGTTAGGCGGCAAACCCTACTTTATCCCAGCCATAGAAATCAAAGGTCTAACCGACTTTTCCCAAATAAAACAATTCATCACCGAACTCAAAGCGGGCAGCGTTGATTGGGTTGTTTTCATGAGCACCAACGGCATCAAACATCTCCTCGAAGCCGCAAAAACCCTCAAACAAACCACGGATTTGATGACTGGGTTGGCAACATCGTTTGTGGTTGCAGTTGGTCCCAAAACGGCAGAGGCTTGCCTTGATTTTGGTGTGCATGTGGATATGGTTCCTGCTAAATACAGTAGTGAAGGCTTAATCGAAACCATAAAAGACATGGACTTGCGAGGCAAAAAAATCCGAATCCCAAGAACCACTAGTGCAACCCCCATCCTTAAAGACAAACTCAAAGAAATGGGGGCAGATGTGCAGGAAATTTATGTTTACGAGTCAGGCTTACCCGTGGACGAGGAGCTTAAGGCGCGTTTTTATGAAGATTTATCCACAGGGCGAATTGATGCGGTAGTGTTTGGTAGCGGCTTGAGCGTAAAAAACATTTTTAAAATGCTCACCGAAAAAGCAACGCCCCAACAGGTCAAAGCCCTTCTGAATGGTAAAGTTACGACGGTGGCTATTGGTCCAACTACTGCTGAAGCTCTAAAGGAATTGGGCGTGAAGGTTGATGTGATGCCGCAGAATTACCTGTTTGAGCGGGCGCTATCTGATTTAGTCAGGTTCTGGGGCTAAAAACCCGTTTTTCAATAAACACAATTTCTTTCACTACTATTTGGCGTCTATTTGGAGCCTATTAGTTAATCATTGCAGAACCTATAGAGGGAGGTCACTAATAGTGCATTTTTACTCATTAGATATTGAAAATTCTTTCGGGGTGCAGACTGATTTACAGCAACAAGACTCTAAAGAAGTTTGAAAAGCGATAAATCAAACATTTTTCTGTGAAAAATTCTAAAACAAGTGTTCACGTATGCCAAAGATTTTCGTGCAAAAGCACAGTTTCAACTCTGCTTCTTCAATAAACACCACTCTTTAGCAGGCAAGCTTCGCCATTTGTTGATGTGATGTAAAAAGAAAAACGTGGTAGCTCAAAATTTGTGTTTATTCATGGATGTTTTTTTAATGTTTTATCTGAATGTTTATGTATATGTTTGGGGCTTTGGGAATAGTCGTTAGCACTGTACAGAGTGTTAAAATTTAGGTTAGTTGAAGCGTTATGAGTGAGGCAGTTACACCAAAAGTCGGTGAGCAGCCGATTAAAGCTTCCGAGATTGACCCCAGCTTCAAATACGAACTGGCGAAAATCCATGGAAGCGAAAAAATTCTGAAATGTTTTCAGTGTGGAACATGCACATCTGATTGCCCCGTAGCACGTTACAGCGACACATACCGCCCAAGAACCCTAATTTACATGGCAAAACTGGGCTTAAAAGAACGCGTACTGTCCAGCGACACCCTGTGGCTTTGTGCCGCATGCTTCACCTGCACCGACCGCTGCCCCCAAGACGTAGAAGTTGCCAGTGTAATACGGGTTCTTCGCAACATGGCAGCAGAAAGAGGCTGCATCCCAACCGTTTTCAAAGAACAAGCCGCAGCTGTAATTGAGTCAGGTTATGCATACAAAATTCCTGAGTTGCGAATCAAAAAACGGGAACAATTGGGGCTACCGCCGCTGCCAAAAGGTAACCCTGAGGCGGTACGTAAGGTTCTCAAAGGCGTAAAATTTATGGAAAAACAGGCAGGAGCAAAAGCAAATGAGCAGTAAATACCTGATTTTTTTGGGCTGCGCAGTACCCTACCGTGTCAGTTCCTACGAAATTTCCTCACGCAAAGTCTTGGCAAAGCTGGGTATTGAATTGGTGGAGATGCCAGAGTTTAACTGCTGCGGCTTACCGCTTGATGCAGTCAGTCACGAAACCATGCTGATATTAGCCGCTAAGAATCTTGCGTTGGCAGAACAACAGGGACTAGACATTTTGACGCTTTGTCCAGGTTGTGCGGGAACCTTAAAGAAAGTTAACAAAATCCTCAAAGAGGACACAGCGCTCAAGGACCAAATTAATAGTCACCTCAAAGAAGCGGGACTTGAGTTTAAAGGCACTATCCAAACAAAACATCTCCTACAAGTGCTAAAAGAGGATGTGGGTTACGATAAAATCCGAGATGCAGTTACAAGACCGCTCACTGACCTAAAAGTTGCCGAACACAACGGCTGCCACATACTGCGACCTAAAGAGTACATTGGGTTTGATGACCCCGAAGACCCCCAAACACTCAAAGAACTAGTCGAAGCCACAGGAGCCACATGCCTTGACTACATTGACGAAACAGAATGCTGCGGTGCCCCAAGTGTTGGCGTCAGCGACAAAATCGCGTTGCAACTGGCAAGAAACAAGCTTAACCACATAAAAATGGTGGATGCACAGGCGTTAATCACGATTTGCCCATTCTGCCACATTATGTATGATACAAACGAGTTGCGTATAGAAAAAATGTTTAATGAGGTGTATGGTATTCCCATACTCCACTATCCTCAATTGCTAGGCTTAGCCTTGGGCATGTCACCTGATGAGCTTGCTTTTGGGGATCTCAGGGTTAAAGCGTCAAAAATAATGGAGCAAATAACGCAAGGAGCAACAAACTAATGACTGAAAAATTGAAAATAGCCTTTTACTGGGCTGCAAGCTGCGGCGGATGCGAAATAGCCGTACTTGACATAAACGAGAAAATCTTGGACGTAGTCAAAATCGCTGACATAGTATTTTGGCCAGTAGCTATCGATGTCAAGTACAAGGATGTTGAAGCATTACCCGATAAACACATTGACATAACCTTCTTTAACGGTTCAATCCGCAACAGCGAACAAGAACACATGGCAAAAGTCCTCAGATCAAAATCCAAAACTCTGATTGCTTTTGGTTCATGCGCCCACGAAGGAAGCATTCCAGGGCTAGCTAACCTGAGCGACAAAAACGGAGTATTTGAGCAAGTTTACATCAAAGACAAATCAAACATTAACTCACAAGCAACCATGCCAAAAACAGAAACCCAAGTAAAAGAAGGCACACTCAAAATCCCCGAGTTCTACGACACGGTCAAAACTTTGGCGCAAACTGTTGATGTGGACTATTATCTGCCAGGTTGTCCGCCCCCAGTTCAACTAATCGTTGCAGCAATAGACGCAATTGCAAGCGGAAAACTGCCACCGAAAGGCAGCGTACTTGCCCCACCCAAAGCAGTCTGCGACGAATGCCCACGCAAAAGGGAAAACAAGAAAATTGACAAAATCTACCGCGTCTACGAAAAAGAACCTGACCCCGAAAGATGTCTGCTTGAGCAGGGAATCCTCTGTATGGGTCCAGCAACTCGAAGTGGCTGCGGTGCACAATGCCTCAAAGTTGATATGCCATGCACTGGTTGCGGTGGTGCGGCTCCAAATGTTCCAGAGCAAGGCGCGGCTATGATTAGTGCTCTTGCATCTATTCTTGGTTATGATGGAAAGGAAACGTATACGGAAGAGGAAATTGAGGAACTAATGGCGCAGATAAAGGACCCTGTGGGAACCTTTTACATGTACAGTCTTCCTGCCTCAATTCTGAAACGTAAGGTGATTAAAAAATGAAAGAAGTAGTAATTGACCCAATCACGCGCCTTGAAGGACACGGAAACGTATCCATATTCCTAAACGAGCAAGGCGAAGTAGAAAACGCTTACCTAAAAATCCCAGAACTCCGCGGTTTCGAAAAATTCTGCATCGGCAGAAGAGCAGAACTCATGCCACAATTAACCACCAGAATCTGCGGTGTCTGCCCAGTCGCACACCACATGGCAGCAGTAAAAGCATTAGACGCAGCATTTGACGTGGAACCCACATCTGCAGCTAAGAAACTACGTGAACTAATGTACACAGCCTACTTCATCTACGACCACACCCTTCACTTCTACTATCTGGGTGGTCCAGACTTTATCGTTGGACCAGACGCGCCAGCAGAAAAACGCAACATCCTCGGCGTCATCGAAAAAGCAGGCATGGACGTTGCCAAAGATGTCATTAAACACCGCGCGTATGGACAGAAAATCACTGAAATCATCGGCGGAAAAGCAACCCATCCCGTCTGTGCATTACCAGGCGGAATCTCAAAGGCACTAACTGAGGAAAACCGTGCAGAAATCGAAAAGATGGCAACTTCCTGTGTTGATTTTGCCAAGTTCTCGCTAAAACTGTTCCATGAAATCGTCTTAGGCAACATCGGCTACGTAGACATGATTAAGAGTCAGGCCTACACGATGCCCACTTATTATATGGGAACCGTGGATGAAAACAACAAAGTGAACTTCTACGACGGAAAAGTCCGTGTGGTTGACCCATCAGGCAAAGAATGTCTAAAGTTCAACAGTCAAGATTATCTTGAGCACATCGGCGAGCACGTTGAAGAATGGACATACAGCAAATTCCCATACCTTAAAGCAGTTGGCTGGAAAGGTGAAGTTGCAGGTGCAGACAGCGGAATTTATCGTGTTGGACCCTTGGGCAGGCTAAATGCAGCAGAGGGTATGGCTACACCTTTGGCGCAGGCTGAGTATGAGGAAATGTACAAGACGCTTGGCGGCAAACCAGTCCACAGCACCTTAGCATTCCACTGGGCAAGATTAGTGGAGCTTCTCTACGCGTCTGAACGAGCCGTAGAGCTTGTTAAAGACCCCGAAAGTACCAGCACAAATGTACGCAACAAACCCGGCGAACCAGGTCAAGGTGTCGGCATCGTTGAAGCGGCACGCGGTACACTGATTCACGATTACACACTAGACAAAGACGCAATGGTAAAAGATGTTAACATGATTGTGGCGACAACCAACAATTATCCCGCAATCTGCATGAGCATACGCGACGCAGCTAAAGGCTTAATCCACGAAGGCAAAATTGACCAAGGCATCCTAAACAAGGTTGAAATGGCATTCCGCGCCTATGACCCCTGCTTTGGATGCGCAACACACGCTGCAGTTGGACAAATGCCTCTTACTGTGGAAGTTTTTAACGCTCAAAAGCAACGTGTCAGCTCAGTAAGCAGATAAATTAGCCCGTTTTTTAGGGCGCAATTTTATTTTTTTTCATTTATCTGATTTAATTTTTAATAAATTTTATATCATTAATCAACCAATTTAGCTTTGATAAGAGGCATAGAAATGAAAAGTCTTATCGTTTATTATTCTCGAACTGGTAATGCCAAGTTTGTCGCTGAAACCATAGCAGCTGAAATTGGCGCGGATATAGAAGAAATTGTAGACCAGAAAAACCGAAGCGGACCAATGGGCTGGCTGAGCGGTGGTAAAGATGCACGCAAGGGCGCAGAAACCGAGATTACACCCATCAAGAAATCGCCTGCGGATTACGATTTGATTGTTGTTGGCACGCCTAATTGGGCAAGCCGCATAACCCCAGCAATCCTAACTTACCTTAAGAAGAACAGTTTAGCAGAGAAAAAAGTTGCCTCGTTCATTGTTCAAGATGGTGATAAACCCTTATCACCTGACCAAATCAAAGCATTAGTTCCAGACTCCATTTGGCTTGGAGACATTTCAATCACTAAAGCCTTAAAAAATAAGTCTGAGACAGAAAAGCAAATCATTGAATGGTGCAAAACCATAATGGAAAAACCTGCAAGTGTAGATTCAGGTGATGCGTTCACTAAAGGGCTCTGAGAGGAAACTTTTTTCCAGCCAACACCATTAATTTTTGACATGCAAAACAAAATTGAGCAGGAACTAAAAAACTGGTTTAAGGGCGCAGATAAGGTTGTCATTGCAGGCATAGGCAACCCAATCCGCAAAGATGATTATGTCGGCTTAAAAATTGTAGAAACCCTAAACAGCAAAGTCCAAAATAACGTGCGGTTGCTGGAGTGCGAAATAGTCCCAGAAAGCTACCTCCAAGACATCCAAGATTTCCAACCCACACATGTACTTTTGATTGACGCCGCATTCCTCAACCTCAAGGCAGGCGACAGCAAACTGGTTGAACCCAAGGAAATCACATGCACTGCCGCATACACCTCACATCTATTGCCACTGCGAATATTTTGTGAGCTAATCCAGCAAACAACAAAAACAAAACTTGCACTTTTGCTGATTCAGCCGGGACACGTAGATTTTGGTGAAGGCTTAACAGGAAAAGTTGAAACTACTGCTCATAGAGTCTCAACATTACTGCTGGAGTTGTTTGGAAACAAAAAATAGATAGGGCAAAAAATTGCCTGGATTTATTGTTCTTTTGCTTCTTTTTCTTGGAAGAGTTTTTTGATTGCGCTGATTCTTGCCTTCTGCGCCAACACATCGCTTGTGGTGACAGTTAAGGCTTCTTCAGGACACCACTTAACACACTGAGGACCATCAGCTTTGTCTTTGCATAGGTCACAGACGTAGACAACTTTGGTTTCTGGGTGCAACATGATTGCGCCGTAATCGCAGGCTTCAATGCACCAGCCACATCCATTGCATTTGTCAGGGTCAAGCACGATGTTTCCTGTATCTTCTGATTGGGAGAGCGCATCTCTTGGGCAAGCTGCAACACATGCTGGGTCTTCGCATAATCTGCAGGCTACTGCCATGTTTGCTATTTGGTTTACTCGGACTACGCGTATGCGGGATTTTAGGGGGTTGAATGCTTTTTCCTTGTTAAAGGAGCACGCATATTCACAGATTTGGCAGCCGACACATTTTTCGGGGTCAACAGAAACGAATTTTCTTTGGTGAAGTTTTGGCATTTTTATTCCTCCTTTCCTTCAACTATAGCAGAGTACTCTTCTAAACCCAGTTTTTTGAGGGTATCTTTTGTTGGGTAACCTTCAAAGCTCCAACCACGTGCCACATAATAATCATCCAACAACAGGTCAAGTTCATCTTGGGTTACTTTAGCGCCTTTCACTGGACCATCATCTGGGACTGGTTCATTCATGACTTTCCAGGGTAGCGTATCATCTTTACGGCTTAAGCCTTCACGTGTATTAATGAGTCTTGCCAACGTGATTATTCGTTCACCTGCAAGGATTAAGTCTTCAGCAGTTACAGATTCACCAGTAATTAGGTTGTAGAGTTTTGCCATATCCGCAGTTTCATTGTAGAGTGTTCCTCTTGAGTTCTTGCAGATAATTAAGGAGTCAATAAGGGCATAGTTATCTTCTAAGTCTTTGATTATTTTGCCTCTACCCTTCTCAGCTTTTAAGCGGTCAACTTTACCTTTCAGGTCCACCGCGTAAGCGTTGCTTCTGTTATGGTCTGCGCCACGGAACGAAACTGCGTAGCCCAAAGCGGCAGTTTTAAGGCAACGCATATCATAACCAGTAACTTCCAAACCCTTAATCTGCATAGCAAGCTTTTCAGAGCCTTTACCGATTTTCTCGGAAGCAACTTTGACGCCGTCACCTAGAATTTCTCCGATACCCTCTCGTTTGCCAATTTTCTCAATCAGCTGCACCATAGCATCAGCGTTTCCAAAGTGAGCATCAATTCCGCCGAGGTCTTCATGTGAAAGGATGCCTCTTTCATGGCAGTCCATCACAAAAGCAACAGTTACACCTGTGCTTTGTGCATCTAAACCGTAATTGTTGCAGAGTTCAGCGGCTTTTATTATTGCATCAAGTTTATCAACGCCACAGTTTGGACCAAAAGCCCAAAGATTATCGTATTCGATTCTTGCCATTGTACCTTTGTATGGACCATCACGGATGACTGCCTCATGCTCACAACGCATTGCACAAGAGTTACACGCGATAATTTTTGCGATGTAGCGGTCGTTGATGATTTCTGGAGATAGTTTATCGGCGTGTTCAAAAGTTGAAGTTGAATAGTTACGGGTTGGCATACAGTAAGATGCATTTTGGATTGGGAGGTTCTCCACGGTGCCAAGGGTTCGGTATTTTTGAGTTGAAGGACCTTTCATTCGTTCATGGAATTCTTTTACCATGTCAATAAATTCTTCAGGCTCGGCAACTGTAATGTCTCGTGTTCCTCTGACCGCGATGGCTTTTAGGTTCTTGCTGCCCATAACTGCGCCAAGACCAGTTCTGCCAGCAGCACGTGTTTTCTCGTTAAGAATGCAAGCTATTTTGGAGAGTTTCTCGCCAGCTGAACCAATTGAGGCAACGCGAACATAGTAGTCGCCGATTTCATCTTTAATGGCTTCTTCTGTTTCAGCAGGTGTTTTGCCCCAGAGTTTTTCAGCATCCATTAGCTGGGTTGCATCATCGTCAATCCATAAATAGACTGGTTTTTCGGCTTTTCCAGTCAAGATTAATGCGTCGTATCCTGCACGTTTGATTTCTGCGCCAAATGTTCCGTGGCTTACCGCTTCGCCTAATCCGTTTGTTGCCGGCGATTTTGAAATAAAAGCGTGCCCATTGCCACCTGTTGGGAACATTGTTCCTGATACGGGCCCAACTGCTAGAACCAAGGGATTTTCGGGGTCAAATGGTTTTATTCCTGCTTTGGTGTTGTTCAGCCAAAGCCTCATGCCTAAGCCTATGCCGCCAACGTATTTTTTGGCGGTTTCTTTATCTAATTTTTCAATTTGAGTTTTGCCTGTTGTTAAATCTATGCGTAGAATTCTCCCTGCGTAACCGAGCAATACTCTATTCCTCCCTTAACTTGAAGATATGTAGTCAAGCGTACAGTATATTAAGTTAATGGGGTATTGTAGCCAAAATTGACGATTTGGCTCTTTTTTTTATTTACCGCTTAGCCTGTTTGGAAGAGTTTTTTGATTGCGCTGATTCTTGCCTTCTGCGCCAACACATCAATTGTGGTGACAGTTAAGGCTTCTTCAGGACACCACTTAACACACTGAGGACCATCAGGTCGGTACTTGCACAAGTCGCAAACGTAGACTGTTTTTGTTTCAGGATGCATCATCATTGCGCCATAACTGCACGCTTCAATACACCAACCGCAACCATTACATTTGTCCTTGTCAATGACAATGTTGCCTGTATCAGCTGATTGTGTTAAGGCATCTCTTGGGCAGGCTGCAACACATGCTGGGTCTTGGCATAATCTGCAGGTAACTGCGATGTTGTGTACTTGGTCTTGCCTGACGACTCGGATGCGGGATTTTACGGCGTTGAAAACTTTTTCTTTAGCAAATGAGCAAGCATATTCACAGACTTGGCAACCAACACATTTGTTTGGGTCAGCTGAGATGAATCTTCGTTCGTGTAGTTTAACCATTTTTTTACCCCTCAACATCCTTGATTAGGTTTGAGAACTTTTCTAAGTCTAATTCCTTAAGTTTAGCTTCGGTTGGGAAACCCTTTTTGGTCCAACCACGTGCCGTATAATAATCATCCAGCATCAGGTTAAGTTCCTCTTGGGTGACAATTGCGCCTTGTGCTGGCCCCTCATCTTGAACTGGCTGGTTCATGACTTTCCAAGGTAGAGTATCATCTTTACGGCTTAAGCCTTCACGAGTGTTTATGAGTTTAGCAAGTGTGTGTATTCGTTCACCCATAATAGCTAATTCTTCAGCTGTAACTTCAAAGCCTGTAACAGCGCTGTATATTTTTGTCAAATCAACAAGATCGCCATACAAGGTGCCTTTAGCGTTTTTACAGATAATAAAGGAATCAAGCAAATCATAACTATCCTCAAGATCCTTTACCAGTTTACCGCGTCCTTCCTCAGCTTTTAAGCGGTCAACGGTATTACTCAAATCCAACGTGTAAGCGCTACTTCTGCTATGGTCAGCACCTCGGAAAGAAACCGCAGAGCCCAAAGCGGCAGTCTTTAAACTGCGCAGGTCATAACCGGTAACTTCTAAGCCTTTAATGTGCATTGCAAGCAAAAGCGAGTTTTTGCCGATTTTCTCAGCGGCAACCTTTACGCCATCAGCCAAGAGATCACCAATGCCTTCACGTTTACCTATTTTTTCAATAAGGTTCACCATGGCATTTCCGGTGCCAAAGTGTGCGTCAACGCCGCCAAGCTGTTCAGAGGTTAATATGCCCTTTTCGTAGCATTCCATAACAAAACTAATACTCACACCTGTGCTCTGTGCATCCAAGCCGTAATGGTTGCAGCGTTCAGCAGCTTTGATTATAAAGTTTGGTTCAGACACGCCACAGTTTGGACCCAAAGCCCAAAGATTGTCATATTCAAGGCGCGCCATAGTTCCTGTATAGAAGCCCTCTTTAAGGACAACTTCGTGTTCACAGCGCATTGCACAGGAGTTGCATGCGATGATTTTTGTGACAAAGTGCTCGTTTAATACTTCGGGATTGATTTTTTGTGCATCAAAATGAGCTGCATTATAGTTTTGGGTTGGCATGCAGCAGTGTTCATTGTTTATGGCAAGGTTTTCAATTGAGCCGAGAGTGCGGTATTTCTGTGCAGCTGGACCTTTCATTCTTTCGTGAAATTCTTCCACCATATCCATGAATTCGACTGGTTTAGCAACAGCTACATCACATGTGCCGCGAACGGCAATGGCTTTTAGGTTTTTGCTGCCCATAACTGCGCCAAGACCAGTCCTGCCTGCAACACGTGTTTTATCGTTGACTATGCAAGCTATTTTGGAGAGTTTCTCGCCTGCCAGACCGATTGAGGAGACACGAATGTAGTGGTCACCAATTTTGTCTTTTAGTTCGTCTTCAGTTTGGGCTGGTGATTTACCCCAAAGGTCGCTGGCGTCTCGAAGTTGAACATTGTTATCATCTATCCAAAGATAGACTGGTTTTTCTGATTTACCTACTATGATTACTGCATCATAGCCGGCTCTTTTTAGTTCAGTGCCAAATGTTCCATGACTTACAGCTTCTCCGACACCGCCTGTCGCTGGTGACTTTGAAATAAAAGCGTGCCCATTGCCACCTGTAGGAAACATTGTACCTGCTAAGGGTCCTAGTGAAAGGATAAGCGGGTTCTCGGGGTTAAAGGGGTCAACTCCTGCTTTGGAGTTGGAGAGCCAAAGATACATTCCTAAGCCGATACCGCCAACATATTTTTTGGCGACTTCTTGGGTTAATTTTTCTGTTCGTATTTTTCCTGTTGTTAAATTAACGTTTAATAGGGTTCCCGCGTAGCCAAACAATTATGTCCCGTCCTAAGTATAGGAGTATGGAAAAATTGGACAATATATTAATCTAGTGGGTTCATAACCCGATTAATTTCATGCCAATGAACAAATTAGGTCTGTTTATGCACATTTGAATAATTCATCGGGGGGGAGATTCCAATGAATTATTGATAAATCAGCGTTAATTTCCACTGTAATAGCATTTATGAACTTTTCCGCATCTTATCGGGCGTAGGCTTCAACTAGGTCACGCGCAGTGATTATTCCAACAATTTTATCATCTTTAACAATTGGCAGTCGTCTTATTTGTTTCATGGACATCGTAGCTGCTGCTGTATGCACACTAGTTCCTGAAGGTATTGTTATTAGCTTTGGTGAAGCACAGGTTCCAACTGCTCTCTCTAAGGCTTCGGTTTTTGTTAGAAAACAATTAAGCAAATCTCTCTCAGTAAATATACCTGATACTTTTCCGTTAATATTCACTAGAACGCTTCCTATACGTTTCTCACCCAACAGTTTAGCGACAGTTCTAAGAGACACATCTGATTCTGCAATTTCAACAGGTTCACTCATAAAATCGTCAACTAAAGCTTTTGTCTCCGGAATATCAGGCAAGCTTCGAATCAAATCTGATGCAGTGACGATGCCAACCATTTTTCCAGAATCAAAAACGGTTAATCTGGCCTTCTTTTTAATCATGGTTTGTGCTGCTTCTTTGATTTTTGCTGTTGAACGAATGGCAACTAGGGGATAAGACATTACCTCTTCTACTTTTACATCAGAGGGGTCTTTGTCTTGTGCAAAAACTTTCGTTAACAAGTCTCGTTCAGTTACTATTCCAACTGCAGTTTCGTATTTTTTTACAATTAGGCTGCCGACGTGTTTTTCGCCCATGCTTTTGGCAGCTGTGTACATTGACTCTTCAGGCGATATAGTATAAACAATAGGTGTCATAATTTCTTCTACGAGTTTGTAGCGTTGCAAGTCAAGCTTGTACTGTTCATAAGCGCTGTCAAGAATACTTGGGAACTCTTTGTCAACTATTCCCATGCAAGAACTCCCTCAGTAATATTAACCCTTATCAAGCTTAATTAAGATTAATCAAAATCCTTAAATCTGCATAAAAGATGTTGTCTTTAGGGATGTTTTTTGGCAATCTATATTCTTTTATCATCCTTGACTTCTGAAGGAAGAAAAACAATCAAAGAACGACCTGAAAGAATAAAAGAAGTAAACAAAGAAGTCGAAAAATTCGGCGCAAAAATCATCCAACAATACGCAACCCTTGGCAGATATGACTTTGTAAACATTGTAGAAGCCCCCAACAACGACACAATAACACGCGTATCAATCGAGTTGGGCTCCCGCGGAACCGTGCACATCATGAGCATGCCGGCCAAAACAATGGATGACTTTCTAACAATACTCAAAACAACAATAGCATAACGCTTACAGAGCTTTTAAGGTCATGCATATTTTGTAGATGTAACTATAGATGAAGACATTAGGCAAAAAAGAGTGAGAATTACTTGTTGTTTGATTTCTGCCGTTTTTTCAGCATTAAAGCCGTTGTTGCAACAACCAAGCCTACAGCCGCGACAACGACGTAAATTATGTATCCCAGATAACTGTTTTCAGGCGGGTTTGGTGAATCCAGATTTATCATGACTTGATGAGAGCTATGATGATACGTGAAGGACAAAAGCCAATTTTCACTTAAAGATTCAACAGTATAGTCAATTTGGTTGCCATCCAAGGTCAAGGTTAAGCCTGAAGTGTCATTCATAAGTGATTTTGGAATAGAAACATCAACAAACCCTGTCGAGCCTGACTCACCAGTAACGTTAAAGCTTAACGTTTTCTGGGTAGAATCAAACGAAAACGCCGTCACGGTTGAGTTTGAAGTAACTGAAAACGCGCTCTGCGATGAGAAGGGTTCAACAACAAAACTAACCACATTGGTTTCGCCCAAATGGGTTTCGTCACCGCGATACACTGCCTTTAGCATATAGTTACCAGTAGCGCTAAGCATCCACAGCGCCGAGTAGTCACCGTCAGCATTAGTATTTACAAGAGTTAAATCCTGCCAAGTTTCTCCTCCAGTAACACTGTAAGAGAGATAAATTGGCGCATCTATTATGCCTTCATCATTAAAAGCCAATTGCCCCGTAATTTGTACATAAAAATTTGTTTGTGTAACGCTGGGCACACATGAAGTTGTTAGTGTTGGCGTATTAAGACTACTGGCAGAGATTGAAACATCATCCACTATGTGATAGCGACTCCCACATTGACCATTTGCAGCACTAAACCCAAATCCACTAAAAGTCCGATCTAATGTGCCATTCCATTGTAGCACTAAGTCTTGATCGATGAAAACGTTAACTGATGCCAAATCAACCTCAACGGTTACGTTGTGCCATTGACCATCATAAATCCGTGGGTCATCTACATAGGCTAAATGGTTGCCTGTAAAGTCTTTCACAAGCGCAATATGTTCACTGGAGGGGTCACCAAGCGGGTTTTGTTCTGCACCAGTTAACTGCTCGAAATCTTCAGGAATATTTTGCCAGTCGTCAAACTCGATCCCGTAACCTGGTATTATTGATCCAGTGTTAAAGCCTGAACGCCAACCAGCAGTAGAGTTTTGACTGAAACTATCAAAGAAATCAATGTTTTTGGGATATTGTTGTTTGTAGAAAAACATTGTAAATCCGTCGCTGGGGTGGTCACTACGGTAGCGGAAATTAGCTGTAAAGGGTCCTTGGATTGGAGAGTTAAAGTATGCTACGCCTGCCTGCATAGAACCTTCGGGGTTCAAGATAAGATTTTGGTTTACAGCGTCACGATGGGCCACTCCAAAATATTGCCACTGCGTCGAATCAGAACTGAAATCATCTGAGAATGTATTTTCCTGTGCCATAACAGGCTGAATAACCGTGCAAAAACTGATTAGAAAACCAGTTACTAAAAGAGCAATAAAAAACATAATGAGGCTGTGCTTCATGTTTTCCCCTAAAAAATAGTTAGATAGGTTCTCTTTTAACACTTGTCCAAATCCACGACTCTAAAGCAGAAACCCCTACCAACATTGCTAAATACCTCAAACAAAACCTACCTAAACGGCAGAGGAAACAAGGAATGTTAAGCGGAGAAATTGAAGACAAAATTGTGTCTTGGAGAGTTCTAGACATACCAGTGTACGGAACCCTGACTGTTCCAACCGACAAAAACATTCATGGCGCAGTAGTGTTTGTAGCTGGCAGTGGACCAACTGACCGCGACTGGTGCTCACCTCTTCTACCCGGAAGCAAGGGAAGCGGTAAACTGCTAGCTGATGCACTTGCCAAGCAGGGCTTTATCACACTGCGTTACGACAAAGTAGCATCTGGACCACACATTAGAGAAAACATAACCCGACTAATAGGCAAAATCAGCATGCAAAGCCACATGCAAGAACTGGAAGGCGCAGTTGAAACCATTCTTGCCCAAGAAAACGTCGACAAAAACAACCTTTTTGTATTAACCAACAGTGAAGGCGCAATTCACGCCGTAAACTACCAGTTACAAGCGAAAAATAATCGTTTTAAGGGTTTAGTGTTAACTGGAGCACCAGGCAGGTCAGTGGGGGAACTGGGACGTAGCCAAATCTTTGAACAAATTAAAAATTTGCCCAACGCAGAAAACATCATGAAGCTCTATGATGATGCCATCGCTGAATTTTTGGCAGATAAACCAGTAACGATTGATGCTTCTCTGCCTGACCTTCTGAAAATGGTGTTGGGTAGCTTATCGACTCCAGCGAATTTGCCGTTTAGCCGAGAATTATGGATGTATTGTCTTCCTGAGCAACTTGCAAGAATTGTTGAGCCCACATTGGTTGTGATTGGCAAAAAAGACATTCAGGTTGACTGGCAAATCGACGGCGAACTGCTGCAAAAAGCAACCAGCCAAAACAGGTCAGTATCTTTTGCTTATCCAGAACACGCCAATCACGTACTAAAACATGAAGAAACGCCAAAAGAGCAGCTAAACGCCCAAGCCGCCACCCTAAACTACAACTCACCAAACACTCAACTGGACACGGAAGCTGCAGAGGCAATTTATAACTGGCTCAAAAAACAAGTTGCCTAACACCTTATTTTATGACAACGGGACTTTTTGTTGCAAAATCAGTCGGGTGTTCAACATTTAATGAGTAAAAACAGGCCATTAGGGCTCTACCCTCTATAGTTTCTGCAATGAATTTCTAATAGGAACCAAATAGAGTTTGACCTCTCTCTATCGTTTCTGCATACGTTGACTAATAGGAGCCTAATAGACAGCAAATATGAATGGGTGACTACCTCAAATCAAGAGGGATTTGAATCCTTTATAGAACTCCAAGAAGCATGGCAGCTGCCATTATGATGAGGATTGCACCGCTGATTTTAGGAATATACCGCTCATATTTGCCGATGCGTTCTTTGACGCGTTCGTACATTTTTATGCCCAAAACAGTCACCGCGATAAGCGCCGCAGCCACCGCTAACCCATACGCAACCATCAACAACACGGGATTAACGCCGCCAACCGCCAAAGCTAACAATGCAAACTCTTCCTCATGCGCAAACCCCAACACAAACGCGCAGCTTGCCAGCTTCCAAAGACTCATGTTGAGGCGTTTGGGATGTGTGTGCTCGTGTGTGTGATTGCCAAGGTCGTCGTGAGTGTGTTCGTGAAGGTGGGTTAAGTCGCAGGTGTTATCGTGGAAGTGCCCGTGTTGCCCTTCAAGCTCGGAAACAACCTTCTCTGTTAACATGCGAATACCTAAAATCACCAAGACTATGGCGGCGATGTAGGTTAAAATTGGGCTTGAGAAATCGTAAAATGAGCTAACCACCACGTAGACGACCACGACGGCTATGGATGAGATGAAATGTGCAGCCGCCAAAATGCTTGAGCTGACAAAGGCGTAAAATGTTGGGCGCGTGGTTTTTGCTGAGTACAGTAGCGCCAGTGGCCATCCGTGTCCGGGTTCTAGCCCGTGAAGAAGTCCTATGATGATGACGCCGATGATGGATGCTTCAACGATTGCGCTCATTTGCTTTCATTCTTAGTTGTTTGAGTGTTGTTGTCGTTTAGGAGTTTGAGGATGGCTTTTCGGGATTCACTAATCGTTAAAGGCAAAGCCTCTCCAATGGGCAAATTGTCTTCGGTTTTCAAAACCTCAAAGAGGTGCGTTAGGCGTGGCGAACGTAAATTCACTTTCCTAATCAGCTCACTATCAGAGAAAGTTTCTTTAGGGGTACCCTCAGAAACCAGTTTACCCCTGTTTAGAATAAACATTTTCGTTGCAAACAATGGCACCATGTCCACGTCGTGGGTTGCCAGCAGAAGCGTTATGTCCTTTTCCTTGTTTAGCTGCAAGAGCAAGTGCAGGATTTCGCTGGTGGCTCGAGGGTCAAGATTAGAGGTTGGTTCATCCATGATGATGATTTCTGGCTCCATCGCCAAAACACCCGCAAGAGCAACCCGTTTCTTTTGCCCGAGACTAAGAAAATGCGGCGGTTTTTCTTCAAACTCTGCCATACCAACAACTTGCAAGGCATCTACAACGATTTTTTTGACCTGCTCGGGCGCAATCCCAAGGTTTAGAGGACCAAACGCAACGTCTTGTTTTACGGTGGGGGCGAAGAGTTGGTCGTTTGGGTCTTGGAAAACAAATCCTACGCGGCGTCGTAGTTCAAGCAAGCCTTTGCCGCTGTATTGTAGGGGTTGTTCTTCGAAGTAAATGTTGCCTGATGTGGGTTTTAGGATGCCGTTGAAGTGGTTGAGGAGCGTGGTTTTTCCTGAACCGTTCGTACCCAAAAGTGCGATACGCTCACCTTTCTCAAAACCCAATGTAACGTTATCTAATGCGGTTGTTCCATCTGAATACTGATGTACAAGATTTTCTACTCTAAACAGCATTTTACAATACGACTCCCATGTTTAATGTTAAAAAGACGCCAGCCACAAGACAAACCTCAAACAGCACAATCGCCGCAAGTACAACCAAGTTTGGTTTAGGTAAGTCCTCAAGAACATGAATGGTTCCATCATAACCCCGTGCATTCATCGCCACAAACGTGCGCTCACCTTGCTCTAGCATTCGAATGAAAAGGTTGCTTGCAAGCAGGGCTAAGCCGCGGATTTTTTTTATCCAGCCGCCTTTGCCCATTCGCATGGTTTGGGCAGTAGTCATTTGTGCGGCGACTTCTAGGAACACGAAGATGTATCGGTAGATTAGCAGGGATATTTCTGTTAGTACTTGTGGAACATGGGC
Organism: Candidatus Bathyarchaeota archaeon; assembly: GCA_026014585.1. Lineage (NCBI taxonomy): Archaea > Thermoproteati > Candidatus Bathyarchaeota > Candidatus Bathyarchaeota archaeon. The sequence goes on from JAOZIA010000013.1 coordinate 43,529, forward strand.
GCGTCTTAGGATTATGCTTAGGTCCATTATTGATGTGGTTAGGACTAAGAAGAACAGGCAGGAAATGGCGCCTTGGACTCTTAGGAATATGGTTAAGGCAAAGGTTATGCCTTCTTTGAAAATTGTCCATGTGAACCATGGAAAGGTCACTTGTGCAAAGGGTGTGCCGCCTGAACCCCAGAATAAACCGAGAATTATGCAGGTTAACCCAACCATAAAAGTGGGGTAAGCGAGCAGGTCAAGGTAGAAGTGAGGTTTTATTCGTACATAACCCAAAGTTAAAGTTGTGAATATGCAAAAAACTATGATTGGCACAATGATTGTTTGAGAACAAACCGTCACAATTAAGGTGGTTAAGGCAAAAAAAGCCTTGGTTATGGGGCTACATTTGGCTATTTTGTTTGTGTATGCGTATCTGTCGATTTGGGCGTAGTAGTCGCTATGAGCCATCTGAGCCTTTCAACCAAGTTTACTGCTATTGGGTGTCCTTTATTTCTTTTTTCACTCTTTTTCCTCGTTCATACCCGACGAAGTAGCCTATGATCATGGCACCGATTGCTGCTTGCAGCGCAAACAGTAGGCTTTCGATTTCACCGCTTGGGGGTTCCCAAATGGGACTAAACCATGGTTCATATCCTGCATCAGTAATTGCGTCGTCTGCAGCACCGTCTGCTCCGCCATATTCTGCGTTTGGAGCAATAATCAATGGAATGACAAAGATAATGATGCAAACAGCAATCAAGACGAGATAGTGTTTGCTGTTCATTGCTTTGCCTCCTTTGCGCCTTTACCAGGTAGCTTTATCACTTTGAGTGCAGCTAACAGTTGACCTTTGTATTTTGACAGGAAGTCAAAGAGTATTACTGCCAGTATGCCTTCACCGATTGCTAAGGGAATCTGTGTTACTGCAAATATGCCGCCGAACAGTAGGAAGCTATCGACAAATCCGCCAGCTACAGGGAGTGCCAATGCCATCTGGAATGATGTGACAACGTATGTGAATAAGTCGCCGAATGTTGCTGCTAAGAATATGCCTATGTGACGTGGAACGTTGAGTTTTTTGCATGCTATCCATATGCCGTATGCTAGAAATGGACCTGCTATACCCATTGAGAAGAGGTTTGCGCCAAGAGTTGTTAAGCCTCCGTGTGCCAGTAGTAGAGCTTGGAAAGTTAGGACGATAAGCGAGAGCACCGCGGTTATGCCGGGTCCAACGATTACAGCGGATAAGCCTGCGCCTGTGGGGTGTGAGCAGCTGCCTGTTACGGAGGGTAGTTTGAGTGCTGATAGGACAAAGATGAATGCACCCATTAGTGCGAGCAGCGGTTTTGACTCGGGGACTGCTTTTGTTACTTTGGATATTCTGTAGATTCCGTATATTACGATTGGTATTGAGATTATGAACCATATTTCCCACCATGGGTGGGGTAGAACGCCTTCCATTATGTGCATGTGTCTATTGCCTCGTTCTTTTCTGGATGGATTATCCAACAAGCTTATAAACCTTCATTTAACTTAGGTTAACATTAAGTTGAACACTTATGCACAAGAAACTCGACCCCCTACTACGAGACAAAGGAGAATTCACCAGATTTCAAATTCTCCTAGAAGTCATGTGCAACCAACCTCACATTAAACAAAAAGACATCAGCGACAAACTTGGTATAACCATTCAAGCTGTGAGTAAGTATTTTAAAAAACTCCAAAAAGAAGGCTACCTCGAATCAGGCGACGAACGCGCAAACTACCACCTAACACCCAAAGCAGTAGCAAAACTCAAAGACGACCTAAGAAACATGGAAAACTACACCAACACCATCAAAAACCAAATAAAAATAGAACGCGCCTGGCCAGCAATCGCAACCGAACCTGTAAAGGCAGAACAAGAAGTAGGGTTAGTCATGAAAGAAGGCGTCATGTACACTGTACCTATAGGCAGCACAGTTACTGATGCTAAAGCCATAACGCTCTCCGACGCCAAAGCAGGCGAAGATTTAGGCTTAAAAGACATGCAAGGCAAAGTCAAAGTCAAGCAAGGTAAAATCCTAATTGTTAAGCTGCCCAGCATACGCAAAGGCGGTTCACGTGCAGTAGACCTCGAAAAAGTTAAAGAGTTATATGACGAGTTCAAACCCGACCGTATAGGCGTTATGGGTGCTGTGGGGCGCGCTGTTCTAGCCAAACTGGGCTTAAAAGCAGACATCGAATTTGGAATCAGTCGCTCCGCCGCAATCGCTGCTTCAAGGGGATTGGATATTTTTGTGCTGGTAGTTGGTAGGATGAGCAACCGCATGACACAGGAAATTGAAAACATTAACATGAAAAATATTACCAAAATAACTTATGAGGTGCGGGACGCCAAAATCATTCAGACGCCAGAAGACGCCCTAACTCGTTAAGATTATCAAACATGACACAGTGACCCTTCCCGGTGAAAATCTCCAAATCCGCAGACACCGCAAGAGCAATCGCGTAGGCGTTACTTACTCGGCAGGTTTTGTCCTGTTCACCATGCCAAATATGCAGTTTCCCAGGTGGAACACGGGAAAAAGGCAAAGTCCATGGTTTTAAGAAAAGCTTATGCTCCTCAACAGTTGAGTCTACATCCTGACGGAAAGCCTCCACCATCGACTGATACATCAGGGGCATCCATGCAGAATCAGAAAAAAATTCTAAATCCCTCTGTGAACAACCATGAAGCAGTTGCCTGCCCTGTGGCGTCCGCAAAAAAACCTTTAAATCACCATTTGCCCTGAGCAGTTGACGGCGAAGCCCCTTCATAGCTATACGCCCAATAAAGGGAAATTTCATTAAGTAACGGGCGAAGGGTACATCATGCGCAGTTGAGGCATCAAAAGGCAATGATGGTGCACCAACGATTACTGCATTGGTTACTTTTTTTGGAAAAAAAGAAAGGTACGCAAGAGCAAAGGCGCCGCCGCCAGACCAACCTAGCACTGCAAATTGCCTAATGCCCAAATGGCTAGTGACATAGTTGACGTCTACGTTGAAGTCTTGCAGGCTTTTTCGGTGCTTAAAGCTGGATAAGCCATAGCCTGGACGGTCAATACTGATTATTTGCAGTTGAGCATCTTCGGCTAATTTTTTTAGCAGTAAAGCTTCTAAGCGGCTGCTGGCGGTTCCATGAAAATACACCACAGGCTGCCCCGAACCCACTACTAGGTAGCCGAGTTTGCGCCCGTCAGGCAAAGATAGGACTTGTCCGTTCAAGTTTTGTCTCCGATACCTTTTGATTATGAAAGCTTGGTTAATAAAAAATGGGTTGGTAGTTACACGCTGCTTTTCTTAAGAGATACCATGCAACCCACAAAGAAAATCACGCCGAAAATACAAAGCCCCACAAATGCCAACCAAGGAAACGCTTGGTCCAGCACAGTTGCCCTTAACAGTTCGCTTGCATGTGTCAAAGGCAACAGGTACAGGGCTGCTTTTGCAACTTCAGGCAGTTGATTTAGTGAGAAGAAGGTTCCGCACAGAAAAGTCATCGGCAGTATCACCAGTGTGCTAAAAGTGCTCATGCCCTGATGTGAAGTGATAACCAACGCAATCAACACTCCAAACAGGCCAAATACGAAGCAGGAAAGCAGTAGCATCACAAAGAAGAGCGGGCTGATTGCTAAGGTGGGAACGAGTACGAAGCCCACAGCGAGTACGGCAAGTGAGCTAATCATGCCTCTGATGACTCCGATTAGGGCTTTGCCTATAACGATGGATTCTAAGCTTACAGGTGACATGAGCAGTTCGTCAAAGCTTTTGTAGAAGAATTTGTCAACTTGCAGTTTTGAGGCGGCGCCGTTAAAGCTGATTGAAAACGCCGTTAACGCTACGATACCGGGGATAACAAAGGCTAGATAGTTAATGTTATCCACAGTCAAGTCACGCCCTAGCCCGTAGCCGAAAGCAACCAAGTACAATAACGGCAACATGAGGCTGGTGGCAACTGTGCTTTTCCAGTGGCGGCGCATGTTACGCAAATCTACCCAAAGCACCGCATAAATATCACTTAGTGCGTTCATTGGTCACCCACCTTCTCGCCGGTCTGTTCAATAAACACGTCCTCAAGGTTAGAGTCACGGATGATAACGGTTTTAGCTTCTGAGGACACGGTTTTAACGTAACTGTTTGCGGCTTCACGGTCAGCAAAAAACTGATAATTAGTTTTTTTATTCGCATCAAGCGTTTCAACCACAATTGAACCCAGTTTTCTGCGAAGCTCAAGGGGCTTATCAACAGCAATTAAGCGTCCATGATGCATTATGCCTACACGGTCGCAAAGAACCTCGGCTTCTTCAATATAATGAGTTGTGAGGAAAATTGTTGTTCCATCACTGTTGAGGCGACGCATTAAATCCCACAAACGCCGTCTTGCTTGAGCATCCAACCCAACCGTGGGTTCATCTAAAAACAGCAGTTTAGGTTCATGAAGCAAGCTACAAACGATAGCAGCTTTCTTTTTCATTCCACCCGAGAGCATATCCACCATTTTATCGGCAGAATCAGTTAACTCCACGTACTCGAGCAACTCAGCTATGCGGGCTTTTCGTTTAGAAGCCTCAATATGGTGTATGCGAGCATGAAACTCCATGTTTTCCCTAACGGTCAAGTCACGGTCCAAACTCAAATGCTGCTGCACAACACCAATTACTTTTTTGACTTCGCCAGATTGCTTTGTAACATCAAAACCGCCAACAGAGGCAAATCCTGAAGTTGGCTGAGTTAGGGTGGTTAAGACACGGATGGTTGTTGTTTTTCCTGCACCGTTGGGTCCCAGAAAACCAAAAATTTCTCCGCTATGCACCAGCAGGTCCAGATTGTTTATGGCTTTAACGGTTCCATAGTTTTTTGTTAGGTTTTCAGTGTAAATACAATCAATCACGAAACGTTTGCACCTTGTTAGTTGTCATGTTTTTTTAATGCTTCTGCTACAGCAGTTTTAGCGGTAAACCCTATAAGCTCGCCCATTTTGGTGTGTCCACCTGTGTGGCGAATCAGAATTTTTGGGTCAACACCTGAAACAATAATCATGTTATCGGTTCCTGTGCCCGTAGCACCTACCTTAGGAGTAGGTGTGCTTCTATAATTTAAGTCTTGAAGCGCAGCGGTTTTGCCTTCCGTAGCAGTCACAAGTGCCCGCGCCATGGCACCCCAAGTCAAGTACGCGTTGGTTAAGATTAGGATGTTTATGGTACCGGGTTTAGCTTGAAAAGCCTCTTCTTTTTCAGTCCAAAGACCCTTATCCACACCTGCTCGGAGCGCATTATTTCGTGCACCACCAGTTGCAATACAGCAAACATGGAGATCTTCAAATGATTGTTCACAGAAAGCCACTTTCTCCATGTCCACACCTGTGCTTATGAAGGTAATGTTGCTACGGCGGATTCCTAAAGTTGAGGGCAGGCGCCTGACGAATTTGGCGTATTCGGTTAAGCACATTGTTTTGTTAGATAGGGCACCTGGAACGTACACGTTTGCTACGTTGCTTACTCGTTTGACTCCATCAAGTGTTGAGAGCACTCGTCGTTTTTCGCCAAACGAAACAAGTGTTGTGTTTAAGATTATGCCGTCATATTGATGGTAGATTACCTTGGCATCTGCTTCTTTAAATTGCAAATTCAATTTGGTTTCTTTGAATCTTGTAGACTTCATCGTTCTATTTTTCTCCAATTGTTACTTTTCATTGGCTTCTTCAAGCAAACCTTCCACGCTTAGGTACAGCCGCTGAAGCTCCTTTTTCATTTCCTCAGAAGCATTCCACATGCCCCGGCTTATAGCCTCCAGTAACCGCTCAACCATGTTCTGAAGAGCATACGGATTCACTTCCTTGAGCCACTCCTGCATCTGCTTGTCCAACACGTACTTTTCAGCCAAACTCTCATACATCCAATCCTCAACAACCTCAACAGTGGCATCCCAGCCGAAAACAAAATCCATCGTCCGCGACAAATCCGCCGCACCCTGATAACCATGCTTTACCATGCTCTGAATATACTTAGGATTGAGAAGGCGGAAACGGAAGACATGGCAGGTTTCCTCAGTCGTGCTCACAGCTTTAACCCTATCAGGGTCAGAACTGTCGCCACAGAAGGAACGGGGAGCTTTGCCACCGAGGACTTTAACAGCATTAATCATGCCACCATGTGAGTCATACCAGTCATCGCCATCGAGGATGTCATATTCGCGGGAATCCTGATTCTTCACCGTCACATTGATTTTGCTCAGACGTGCCTTGAATTGTTCTGGGACTTGACGTCCATAGTTTTTGCGACTGTAAGCATAACTACCCCAGGTTACGAAAATGTCGCTGAGGTCTTTTTGTTCCTTCCAGTTCTTAGCATCAATAGCTTCGCTGACACCGCAGCCATAAGCGCCTGGGCGGTCACCAAAAATCCTGTAATACGCTTCTTCTCGTGCGGTTTCTATGTCAACGCCGTTGGCAACGTTTTGGGCAACTTCTGTTTCGACGTGTTTAGCGATAAAGTTCTGTTCAGCAGGTTCTTTGAGCCCAGCAACCCGCAATATTGCATCATCGATGAGGTGAACCACATTGGGGAAGGTGTCTCGAAAAAGCCCGCTCATGCGGATAGTAACATCAACACGGGGGCGCTTGAGCGTTTCAAGAGGGATAGCTTCAACGCCGACGACGCGACCGCTGGATTGTTCCCAGACGGGTTTTACGCCCATAAGGTAGAGGATTTCGGCGATGTCATCTCCTCGGGTTTTCATGGTGTCGGTTGCCCAAATTATGATTCCGACGCTTTCAGGATATTTTCCTTCCTCTTTGAGGTAACGGTTTAGTAGGGTGTCACCTAAAGCTACACCCACCTGCCAAGAGGCGACTGTTGGAACAGATCGGGGGTCAACGGAGAAAAAGTTCCTGCCAGTAGGCAAAATATCAGCCATACCTCTTGTTATGGAACCAGAGGGACCAGGCGGGATGTAGCCCGCAGAAGAAGCAGCGGTGGTGTAGGTTATCTCGTCAGTTGTTGAAGCTAAAGCGGGGGCAAGAAAAGCTCCGACGTAGGAGAGACAGCTGTGGACTTTAGAGGCGCTTTTACCCAGAGCATCCAAAATTAGTGTGTCGATTTTTTCTTCATCATAGTTTGCAGCACGGAACTTTTGTATCAACTCAAGAGATAGCGCGTTTAACTCTTTGAGCTTGTCGCCGTTGGTTTTGCCATCACTGCCAAGCTTGCCTCTATGTGCCAGCATATCCTCGTAGTCGTAGCCTTTCACTTCAGCAAGTGACTGCCTAAGAGAAGGCACCGAACCGTTGCTTAGTCTGGTTAAGGTGACCATGAACTCTTCTAAACGCAAATCCACAGGTGGCTCACCAAGAGTATGCAAGCCATCCCGAATTTGAGCATCCGACAACTCATTGATATATCCGTGTAACTGTTCAAGGAACTCATCGAAATCCGCAAAGGCAGAGTCTTGGGTAACGTTTAGGTCGTGGTCTAGTTTTGCCTGAATCACGTTTTCCCAAATTAGCTTCTGCAGTACAGGCAGTTTGGCTTGGTCAACCGCTTTGTCTTGATAGTACTCTTGCAGTTGAACCTCCAATGCGGCAAGCTCCTCATAAGAGTCAGCGTTGTGCATTGCGGGAACCAAGTGCTCGATGATGCAGCAGTAGCTGCGCCGCTTAGCCTGTGTGCCTTCGCCAGGGTTGGTGATTACATATGGGTAAATGTTGGGCAAATCTGAAATGGTTATGTCAGAGGAACAGGATGCGGAGAGCCCCACGGATTTTCCAGGCAACCATTCGAGACTGCCGTGGGTGCCGATGTGCATGATTACGTTGGCGCCAAAGATGTCTCGTATCCATCGATAATATGCATAGTAGTGGTGGGGCATTGCAATGTCAGGGCTGTGGTAAATACTGGAAGGGTTTTCAAGGTAGCCCCTTGGAGGCTGTAACCCAATAAACACGTTACCAGTTGAGATTCCTGCAATCAGCAAGTCACCATTATAACTGAAAAGATTGCCAGGTGTCTTGCCCCAGTCTTTTTCCATTTTCTCTTGAACATCTGCAGGTAATTCACTAAACCATGCAGCGTACTGCGTGCGGGAGATTTTGTCTAAGGAGCGTTCGGCGAGTTCTTTGCTACTGGCCCAGCGGCGGTCGTTGGTTAAACCGTTAATTATTGTGTCCATCATTTTCTGGCTACTCTCGGGCATTTCCAGTTGGTAACCGTGCTCTTTGAGGTCACGCAGAATATTCATAACTGACACAGATGAGTCCAAGCCGAAAGCGTGTCCGATAGTATCGTTTCTGGGTGGGTAATTGTGGAAGATTATTGCAACTTTCTTTTGGCTGTTTGGCAGTTTTCGTAGTTTTCCCCAGTTTATGCCTAAACGTGCCAGTTTGGTGATTCGTTCAGGGATAGGTTCGAAGGTGATTATTCGTGTGCCTGTGAGGGGGTTGGTTTTAGAGAAGTCCATTGCAGCGATGGGCACTGTGATTAGAGCACCGTCAAATTCGGGCATAGCAATGTTGGCGGGTATATCCATAAGGCTCAAGCCTTGCAGGGTGCCACTCCATTCTTCGAATGTGTTGCAGGTTGTGATTGCCTTAATCACTGGAACATCAAGTTTTTTCAGAACATCAGGCACGTTACCGCCAGATAACGCGGTACCCAAAGAAAAAGACAGCACATTGAGCACTACATCAACGATGGGTTTGCCGTCTTTCATGAAATAATTATCAACTACCCACTCTAACCCTTTCACGCCTAAACTGGGGTCGCGGGGTCCACTGAAAAAAGCAGGCAAAACATTAGCGCCTTGCCCTTCAACCTCACGAATTAAGTCATCTATGAAGCCAGTGTTGGCGCCTTGCCAGTAACTTTGATGGAACCAAATGCCAACAGTAATTTTGTTTGGCAAAATCTTCTTTTCCACATACTCTGCTAGTTCTGGAACATATTCAAAGTCTGGATGGTAGAGACCTTCCCAGTAAGACGGCGTAGGCGCGTTAACTTCAAAGGATGCACCTGTAAATCGGTTTGCCGCGTACAAAATCAGGTTTTCGAAGTTCTTTTTTCCGCCACATGTAAGATAGCGGTAAATTTTTGGGTAATCCTCAGGCTCCACAGTGGAGATACTTCGGGATTCTTTTTCTTGCCCCATTACTGAAGACGCAACCAGAAGTGGTGCACCTGAACTTTTCAGGGTTTCCTCAAGCGTGTTCAACTCGGGAAGGTTACCCATTAAATGTACAAGAGTAACGTGAGCTGTTTTGGCGAACTGGATAAAGTCCGATGAGCTGCCGAAGTCTCGGAAGTCTCCGCCAGTCCACATACGAGCTTGCACTATATCGCCGTAACGTTGGTTTATGGTTTTCACTGCTTCAATAAAGGGGATTGTATCACTTGGAATTGTAGTTGCTAGCGCTATTTTGAGTTGTTTCATGAGAGTATCACAGACCAAACTGATGTACCAAATATACTGACTTGTACGGTTGCATCAGAAGAGGATGAATCTACTTTTGAGTCAATTAAAACGGATTGAACAATGTCACGATAAGGATACAGCGTTAACAAGTCATCCTCACTTAGCCACAAGGAACCTGAAGCGCTGAAAGTTTTCTCTACCACACCAGAGCCAGCGGCAGTATCTTTATCAAAGAAGCCCAAACGGAATCTGACAGTAACATTCTCGTTTTGGCTAAAACTGCCGTCTACTGTTATGGATGCTTTAAAGCTGGAGATTGTAGAGGGTGCCACTTTGAAAACTGTTGGGCTATCAGAATAATCGGGGGTATTTACTGGGATGCCAATGTTTTCCTGTTTGAAGGCAACACCCGCACCTTCGCCTTGAACGTCACTGTTTAGGGGGTTATGAATCATGTTGGTCCAAGAGCCAAGAAAAGTGATGCCTTCTTGAAGAATAGGGGTTTGGAAATCTGTGTCTATGTCTACTGCATAGAGAGCAGCACTACTTAGGTCTCCTTTGGCAAACGACTCGAAAACTACGCCGTCCATAATTGTCTGATATAGGGAACCACTGACTTTAAGTCCTGTCTGGTTGAAATTTTGACCCCCATAGCTTGCTACCCAAAGGTGAAGGTTCGTGAATTGACTATCAGTTACTCCCGCATCTTTCTCGACATTTATTCCAACAGAATTGTCAATTAAGTTAAAGTAACACCTTGAAACGGATATGCACTGATAAGAGCCTGTGCCTGGTGCTATTGGTGCGCGGAAAACTATTCCTTGGGTACATTGTACAAAGTGGCAATCATCAATCTTGTTACTTTCTGACCAATCGAAAGTGTTGGCAAGTTCAATTCCGACAGGGCAATTGATAAAATTTATGTCATTGACTATTGTTCGGAAAGAGTTTTCCAGCCTCAGGGTACCGTTATAGATTGTGAATCCCGAGATTTGGTCGTATTGGGAATCTTCGCAGGAGTCACCGACAATTTTTATAAGGTGATTATTACAAAATAGTGTCGCGCTCTCCCCTGTTATAATTGCGCCTTTTTTATTGTGACAAAATACATCTGAGTATAACTGGTAATAGCCACTTTTCACGTAAACACTGTTTTTATGTTCCAATGCATAATTAAGGGCTAAGGCAACGTCTGTGGAGTTAAATTCCACTTTGCCTGTTTCACCATTTTTCACAAAACAGATGCTTGATAGGAGGTCTTCTCCATAGATCGTGTAATCGTATTCTTGCAGTGGCAGTTTATTGGTTAAGTCAGTGAGTTGTCCTGTTGCTTCTTGTTTAAATTCATCTAGTTGGTCAGCTTGAGTAGCTAAAGAGGACTCAAGGTCACCAATTCTGATGTAAGCAGCCGCGAAGGCGCTTGTGAAAATACAGGCTATTATGATAAATGCTGCAGCAGTGTATAGGGTTGTTGTTTTCGTTTTTAGGCCATCCTCAGAATTTGTTTGTCAATAATGTATTTAACTATAGCTTCAATTAAGGTTTATATCAGGTTGATTAAAAAAATTCTGAAATAGTGAATTTAAAAAAATTTTTAACATAAAAATATACTTCAACGTAATCATAACAAAGACGCAACGCATCACACCACTAAGAAAGCATCAATCAGCCAGAAATAGCTTTAACGTTACGTATTATCATGTTTGCTTCTCCGGTACCTTCAATAGTAATCGTTAACCAGTCCGCCCCATCCTGATGAGAAATTGACATATCATCAGGCAGCGCACTATTCAGAACAAACTCAAGCTGAGTAAGAGAGTTCGTGAAGTTATAACCTGTAAAAGAAAAAGCCAAATCTATCTTGGTAAATGTATAGTTTGTCAACAAAGTATCGTACGTTTCTAATCCAATGCCCACTGATTCTGACCCACTAATAGTTCCAAAATTGCTACTACTAATATTATACAAATCCAAACATAACAAGTCACCAACCCAGTAAATATGAGAGGCAGAGGTCATCGCTGAGATTCCTGCTTCCAGCGCAGTTGTTCCCCACGGCGTTGCCATATACGCAAGAGGAAAACCATTTGACTTATAATATAATGCACCACAGGCAGTGTAAGTTATATTGGCAGTTGAAGGCTGAAGCGAGTTCAAAAACAACATACATGATGATGAATTAGTTTCAAATTGTACATGTGAAGTGTTAGCTATTTTTGAAGTTAAGTTATAGATGGGGGATAACAAGTTAAGTTCAAGCGAGTCACCAGAAAACATGGAGTAATTATAGTAAGCGGACTCTGAGTTAGCTGTAACATTGAGCTGTAACCTCATAAAGTCTGTCGTGTTATTGAGCCATTGTGAACTAATCTGTGTAGCTACTTGCAGGTCTTGACCACTTGTAAAGTTGCAGGAGGCAGCAATATTTTCAGTCACATTAGTAAAATAGTAGTAAACCTCAGATATGTCAGCCACAGTTATATTTTGAGGTTCCGGAGATTTCGTGAAGAATCTTTCTTCACTCACTAGCTGTGTCGCATTTTCAACAGTAACATTAACGCCTATTGAAGGCAAATAACCCAACTGCCCCGTGTAAGTTGCAGGCGAAAAGAAGGGTGTGCCAGAGTAAGATAAGGAAAGTGTGGATGTCCCTTCACTGTACAGTTTTTCAAAATTGTAGAGAATGTTTTGAGAATGCGAAAAAGCATTCTGCCTATCTAACTCGGGAACAATATACGCTTGAAAAGTAATTGAAACAGTCACGATAGCTGCAAGCAATATTGAAGCAGCAACTACCGAAGAAACAGCTTTCTTGTTAGATTTTAATTTGAACTTCAAATTTTCTCGCCTACCTCTGCAAGGATTTGGGTTTTAGAACTCAACGTATAGTAAACGGTACCGTGTGACAACTCGTCCAAGGTTACACTTATTTGGAATTGTTCCCCGAATTTGACATTGTAAAGATAGAAGTTTCCAGGCTCTGTATAAACATCTCCAGGCACCGTCTCTGTTGTGCCGTTATAGGTAAGTGTTGTTGGGAGGGTACATGTGGTGCCGTTTTCGTATTCAAAGTATATTCGTCCTGTAATGCTTGTTGGGTCACCGCCTGAATGAATCGTTGTAAAATTCATAGTGTCATCTTTTGTTACAGTCCACACATGGACTTTGGTGAGTTCTTTGTCTTTGATGTAGTAGGAAACGTTGCTCTGCAGGGAAACTATGAAAGTAATAGACAGTATAACGACCATAACCAGTATGAGCATTTCTGAAACCACATTAGATAAAGCTAATTTTGACCTGTTTTTCCTCATGGACCCCACCCCAATATAAGCACTGCAACCAGAACCATTACAAAACTATGCTTCAACCCTGAGACCACGCTGCTCTCAAGCATCGTACCGATAATTAAACCAAGAAAAACAGCTAGAAACAGTGATGTAAAATAGCCCTGAACCATAATCGGTGAGAAAACCGCCATGCTCCCGCCAAACCCAGCTATGTTTGAGAATGAAGCAAAAAACTGCGTTTTCAGCGTGTAATAAATGTATATGTAGACGCCAAAACTGACGTATGTCGCTATGAGTTGCCCAACAAGGCTGGAGGTTCGGTCCCGCTTTACTTTCATGTAGGCTTCTGCATCATCAGCTGCCATAATCAGGACTTCTTTCATGTTCTTTGTTGATTCAGACGCAATAATTATTAAACTGACAACCCGTTTGAGAACGATAGAAGCGGTTCGGTACTCCACCATCAACAAAGCACGTTTCAGGGGAATGCCAAGTTTGGTTGAGTGAATTTTTTGCATTTCCCTACCCAGCAAACCTAACTTGCTTTTAAGCACCAAATCTATCGCTTTCAAAACTGAACCTTCCCGCTCAACCGTTTCAGATAGTCCCCTCAAAAAGTCAGGAATTCTCCGTTCAATCGAGGAGATATAGTGGGTCTGGATTTCATGTGGAACCAGAATTATCAAGCACACCGCTAGTAACGTGTAGACCCCAACTTGGTATACGCCAGTTCCTGTTAGATACAGATAGACTAAGAAGATAGCTGTTGGAATAGAGGCTACAAGTGGGAAAAACCATGGGTAAAGAAAAAGCATGTTAATTGGCTTTTTAAGAGCATTTTTGAAACGCATAATTACATCGCGGCGTTCAAAATCTGCGCTTTTACTTTTAGTATCAGGTAACACATCTATGTTTTCCATCGTTGGAATTGGAACCACAGTTTTTATAACTGAAACCAGTTTGGGTGATGGAAAAATAGCTTTCACATACAATAAGACAAGCAATGCGGACAGGGGCATAACCAGCAGCAGGTACAAGTTGCAGATGCTTACGATGCTAGGGTTTAAAACACCTAAAGAAACACCCGTAGCAAGCACCAAAGTCGGTGTCACCGCAACAACTATAACCGCGACTTCCCCAATTAGGCTAATGTTCTCATTTAGCGTGGTTCTTTCACGTTTTTCCTTTTCAAAGTACTCATCGAACTTTGTTTTGAAAAAAGTACTAACTGAAAGAGACTGCTCAGTTGCCAAAATAAAACTGTAGATGAATTCTCTGAGTTTCTTGGAGCTGGTTGTTTTGGCAACGTACCGCAAGGAAGTGTTTAGGCTTTCACCCAGGTTATTTACTCGCTTGACCACCATGCCAAACTCTTCAGAGATTGCGCCATACACGGTCTTGTTTTGAGAGAGTCGCTCCAATGCTTCAATTGGTTGCAGACCACTTTTAGTCATAGTATAAAGAAAAGCGCTTGCATGGTGTATGTTTTGGTCTATGTTATTTCGTCGGGCAATCATATCATATCTTGGTCTAAAATAGAAAAACAGTAAAATCAAAACCAGCGCGATTAAGGGAAGATAAAGTATAACTTCGCCAAGCACAAAAAAAACTATGTTAACACCTTGAATAAGCTCAAGTAACCCCATAAATTTCATTACAAAAACAAAAGGAATCATAAATAACGCAGACAAAAACGCCTGAGCAAGACTATAGCTAAGGTACATGTCTCCAGGCGTTGATATTCTGGCGTTGGTTAAAGTTTTCTCAGTTGATTCTGCCAGCTTATCAAACGGTTTATGCTTAAATAAGCCGCCAAAAATTCGAAAACTCAGGGAATCTTTCAAGTCTGCGTCTCCTGGGGAGGATGAATTAAGTCAGCACCTATCTTTTGGCGGTAAGTATCGATTGCATTTGTGAACTCCACGTAGTTTTGGGTACCGCTTGAAAGCAACTCTTCTAGGAAGTTTTGTCTTTGGCGTATTTCATTGAGGATGTCTTCTTGGTTTTTGCCGGTTAGACGTTTGAGTTTTTCAAACACTCTTTTCATCGGCTGGGTTTTTTCCATCCTGTCGGTTTGAGAGTTCCAAGTGTAGAGTGGACTGCAAACGGCTTTCTGGTTTTCCACGTCTACCTCTTTTATTTCAGAGAGCGAAACACATCGCCTTACTTCTTTGTGACCAGACTGGACTAGGGATTGTACCAGTACAAGGTCGAGAGGAAGAATCATGGCAGGAGGCACAGAAATTGGGGGGTTAAAGAGACGTATGAATACTTCATCCACACTGCCCGCGTGGATTGTGGAAAACACGATGTGCCCAGTGTTCATAGCTTGGAATAAAATGCTGGCTTCTTCACCTCTGACTTCGCCGACAAGCAGGTATTCAGGTCTAAGTCTTAGGGCTCTTTTTAGCAGAAACATTTCATCGATTCCTGAGGTTAACCCAGCAATTTTTTTGTCTTGACGGGTTACGAGGGGAACCCAGTTATCGTGCATGAGGCGAAGTTCACGGGTGTCTTCTATACTTACGATTCTGCGGTTTTTGGGGATAAACAAGCTTAGAGCGTTTAGGGTAGTTGTCTTTCCAGATGCAGTTCCCCCAATGACTAAGATGTTTATTTTGTGTTCAATAAGATACCATACTAAACCCATCAACTCCGAGTTGAACGTACCAAGCCTGATGAGATCAGTTGGGGAAAACGGGTTTAGGCGGATTTTGCGGATTCCAAAAGAACTGCCGCGGTCGCTGATTTCGTTTCTCCAAAACGCGGTGAGACGTGACCCATCTTTTAGGGAAGCTTCCGCCACGGGTTCGCCGATGCAGATGTGTCTGTTCGCGAGCTCGGCTAGGTGTGAGGTGAAATCGTCTAGGTTGTTTTCGCTGTAGGTTATGTTTGTGGGCATAAAGCCGTATTCGATGTGATAAACATATACGGGCAGGTTTGGTCCATTGCAGGTGATTTCCTCAATTAAAGAGTCTTTGTAGAGGGGGTCTATGCTGTCGTAGCCGAGGCTTTTTCTTTTCAGGAAGTAGGAAAGTTTTGCTTCTTGAATTTTGTTAACTTTTAAGTACGCGTGTATGATGCTTGCGGCTTCACTGTTAAACACTTTTTCAGGGTCTTGCTCGGTTAAGCTAAGCCGGTCAACCAGCCTGTTGTAGACACGGTTTAAAACATCATATTCTGAAGAGGACAATGTTGGCGTGATAATGTTGTAGACGTAATCAATTTTTTCCCTGGTTATTGCCACGGCAGCAAAGGGTTTTTCCAGCCAGTACCAAGTCGCGATTTCCGCTGGAACAGGAGGATTTCCAGTGGATAAGTTGGATATTTTGTGTTCTATTTCTTGGGATAAGTCTGTTTGAAAATCTGGTACAGGAACCTTTTTGCTTTTAGCTTTCTTAGAATCAGCGGAATTGACGACTGGCTTTTTACTTTTTTTTGGAGAGATTAACTTCATTAGAGATTACCCATTCACGCGTTTTTTGTAACCGATGTCTTCTCTTCAAGCAAAATTTGGCTGTTTAGCCAAAATCTTGCACCATCCAATTTTGTGCAAGCAAAGACGAAGAGTCCTTGCTGCTGGCAGTCATTTGCCCAGTTCGGAAAGATTCAGTCATAAGCTTTTATAAACCTTAGTTTAACAAAAAGTAATGTGAGGTTGATTAACTAAGAATTAACTATTATCCGTTCTGCACAAAAAAAGCTGTAGCTGAAAAAATTACGTGTACAAGAGTAAAATTCACAAAAAAAATGGGGGAGGGTTAAATACGGAAAGGTGTTTAACTTGATACTGTTACGGTTGTAGCAGTCACAGGCTGACTGTTCATGCTTATTTCAACGATGAATTGGTAACCTGCTTCTACCTGCTGCATCATGAAACCGTATTCAAAGCAATAGTCAAGATTCAGCACCAGAGTTTCACCAGGGCCAAATTCACCGCCGTGACCAGCTGAATCCACAGGGTGTGGATGTTCTTTCACAGCGTAATAGAAGTTACGGTATGGGTCTTCGTTTTCAGAGTCTAGATTTTGATTTATGTCCACGACATATTTTTGTCCTGCATATGCACCTGAAGTGATGTATGTTGATAAGGCAATCACTTGTGTGTTCACTGTGTCACCGCCGACGTTTGTGATTCTTAATTCGTTTTCACCAAGAGAAGCGGTTCCCTGAAGTTGCAGTTGCAGTGGTTTCTGTGCTATCGTTGCTTGAGGTACTGTTGAGGCAAGAGCCACGCCGAGAATGACAACGAGTGCGACGAGTAATGCTGTTGCAACTATTGTTGATACACCTTTATTATTTCTAAGTATGCGTTTCATGTTTATCACCCTACTATCACGTCTCCTTGCCAAAGTATCTGACCGTTTCCAGTTGAAACAATAGCCACCTTTACGACATCACCAGATTTAAGAGAACTCCAGTTGGAGATAACACTGTTAATATCATCTGTTGGGTTTGCAAGATAAGATGTTCCTATTGCTCTAGCAGTAAGCCCTGGACTCAAAGAGTATTCACCGAAGTTTAGCGCTGGATTAGAAGAGGGGTTACCAGTAGCTATATCCCACAGCCATGGAGAACAATACTCAGCTACATGCAGAATTATTCCTTGACCATTATCTAAGCCAATAGAGGCATCCCAGACGGATATTGCTGTGCTTACGATCTTGCCTGTGCTTGTTGATGTCACATTGATTAGCTTATATGTGCTGCCTCCAGTGAGTTCTGGCAAAAGGTATTCGACGTAAACTTCTGGATGCCCAAATACATCATAGAGAACTGGTGTTGTTCTTCCTGTTGGTACTGCGTCAACCCATGTGGTTCCATCTGTGGTCGCCTGGATAGGCAGAGCTTGCCCTGTTTCCTGATTATTTACTGCAAGCCAAACGTGTGCTACTGCTGGATCGGAATCGGCAGGATAGGGTACATCTGGGTCTGCCTTAGGAGCGGCAAAGAACTTAGCTCTATCAGCATCAGATTTGATTTTCATGTCTTGTGGAAAACTAGATTCCAGATAGAATGTGTTGTTTTCTCCCGGTGTGATTGTTGTTGTTACGCCCTGTGCAGTGAACGTTAGTTTGAGGTTGGCGGTGTCAACTGGGTCTCCGCTGAGTTGCCTGATTCTCATATCACCATAGAAAAACGAGCCAGCAGCTTTAGAGATAGTTACGTCAAATGTTGCTGAAATTGGTTTTTGGCTTGATGTTGTTGGGGTAGTGGTTGAAACTGCGTATCCGACTGCTGCTACGAGTGCGATTGTGATTGCTAGCAGTAGTGCTACTGCGATTGCAGGTATTAGTGCTTTTTTGCTGTTTCTAAATGTGTTTTTTAGTTTCATTTTTTCTTCTCCTCATTTGTGTACGCTGTTTCTTTTTTACAGCGTGTTGGTTGGATTATCCACCCTTTCTAGTATTTAACCTTTGGTTCAACAAATGTTAACCCAGGTTTAATAAACAAAAGTTGACACCGCAAGCAACCCACACTTAAAAGCGCCAAGTCTCCAGACACAAAACTAAACATCTGCAATAAACTCTGCCTTCAAAACAGCCGCAAACTCTTTTCTGGATAATCACTTTTTCTTTACGGGTTTCACGATAAGTTCTGTGGGGAACATCAGGTCTTTTATTCGGTTGCTACTAGAAAGCATGGGTGTAATCTGAGGCTTGTTTAGAAGTGAGCTGGTCACTTGGGCTTTGATGTCATAAACGGCTTCGATGTTGTTTTCCGTTAAAACTACTTCAGGAGAGCCAGCCGCAAATATTTTACCGTGTTTTAGCATAATCATTTTGTCACAGAAACGACTTGCTAAATTCAAGTCATGCATCGACACTATGACAGAACAATGCTCAGTTTGAGCCAGTTCTTGAAGTATGCAAAGAATCTCCAGTTGATACTTTATATCAAGTGAACTAGTCGGTTCATCAAGCAGTATAAGTTGAGGTTGCTGAGCCAGTGCTCTTGCAATAACCACTTTCTGCTGTTCGCCACCACTTAGTTCGGTGAAATGCCGCATAGCCAAATTGCCTATACCCAGAAAATCCAAAATAAGCCCCACTATTTCGTTGTCTTTCTCGCTAAGACGCCAGTTAATGTAGGGTCTTCGCCCCATCAGCACGATATCAAAAACTGTGAAGGGAAAAGTGCTGTTTGAGCTTTGAGGAACATACCCCACTATTTTGGACATTTCTTTGAGCTTTATTTTGCTGATGCACCTTTCATCAAGCAACACCGTGTTGTGCTTGGTTTTCAGGATGCCATTTAAGCATTTTAAAAGAGTGCTTTTCCCAGAACCGTTTGGTCCAACAAGACTCAGCATTTCACCCTGTCCAATAGTAAAATTAACCTCGTTCAGAATAGAAATTGATCCGTAATTGAAAGATAAACCGTCAACTGTTAACTTCAACCCCAACTTCGCCTCCGTCTATTAAGCAACATGTAAATGAAAAAGGGCACACCAAGCAGTGAAGTAATAATTCCAACGGGAATCTCTGTGGGTGCAATAATTAACCGTGCAATGGTGTCAGAAGACAAAAGCAAAAGGCTGCCCACGAGTACACTGCAAGGTATCAAAAATCGATGGTCACTTCCAATTAGCATACGCGAGAGATGGGGTGAAATCAGGCAGATGAAACCGATTACCCCTGTGAACGCAACGATACTAGCCGTTGCCAAAGTAGCCAGCACCATACATATCGAGAGCACATGTTTTGAATTAACGCCGATACTTTTTGCAACTTCCTCACCTAAACTTAGGACGTTCATGTCCCAAGACATTTTCGTCATAAGAATTGCTGTAATCACAACAATGGGAAAAACCAAAGCGATGTTTTCCCAGCTTGCAGCAGTTAACCCGCCCATAAGCCAGAACACCACAGCTCGTAACGCCTCAGGCTCAGGTGACATATACTGAATAAGGGATAACAGAGCAGAAAAAAGGTAGCTCACAGCAACACCTGCCAAAATTACCGTTTCACTAGTCATAAACCGCAACCTAGCGATACCGTACACGATAACCATTGCCAGTATGCCAAAGATGAAAGCATTTGCGACCACTATGTAGCTGCCGGCAGTAGTAAAAATGCTCACTCCAAAAACAAGAGCCAACGCAGCACCAAACCCTGCAGCAGCAGAAACACCTAAGATGTATGATGAAACAAGCGGGTTACGAAGTACACCCTGCAATGTAGCGCCAGATGCAGCAAGTCCAGCGCCGGCGATGATACCCATTATGATGCGGGGTAATCGGATTTCTAAAACGATTGCCTGAGTTGTTTCGGGTCCAGGATTAATATTAAGGAAGGGAAAAGCTTTGGAAGCAAGAACAGTCATTGCTTCCAGAATTCTAGGAGACCCCGCGCCTAAACTAATAGCAGCAATGACCGCTATTATAAGAGCTATAAAAACGAGGAGAAGAGCAAGGACTTTTTTTGCTCTTGATTTAGTGTAGGATTTTTTTATTTCAGCAGCGCTCATGGATAAGCGTAGACTCCGTGTGGTGTTGTTCCATAGAAGGTCTGCATGTAATCAGCGTAGACAGCAGCAGGATTAATGTCTGAAAACAGGTCTGGATGGAACCATGTGGCATAGTACAATAACCCAATTACTTCATGTGCAACAATTATTGTGTCTCTAACGACGTAGACTTTGCCGTTTTGAACAGCAGGCACCTGATTTAACCCAGCTCTATTCATCATTTCGTTTTGCAAATACTCAAATGCATCTGGGTCAGAGCCATCCAAGTAAGTTGCCATACGAATTATGATGTCTGGTTTGCGTTCAATTACATATTCTGCATTCACGATAGGCATAGCAACATTTTTATCTTTAACCAAGTTTATCGCACCAGTTTCCACCAGGAGGTCATGGAAAGAGTTTCCTGGACCTGCACTGTAGCCAGGTTGGTAAAATTCGAAGTACACGGTGGGTTTTTCGCTGTCGGGTATGTCTTTGGTTCGTTCTTGGACAAGATTGTAATAGCCTTCTTCATAAGCGAGAAATTCATCAGCTTTTTCCTGTGCACCCAACACTGTTCCTAGAAGGTCTACGAGTATTGTTCGTCTTGGCTGCACTGTTCTTTCTACGATAACTGCTATTCCAGTATCTTCAAGTGTTTGGACGTTGCCTGCACTATATAATTCACTGACAATCACCAAGTCAGGCTGCATTTCTACTATCATTTCAATGCTACCAGCGATAGTTATGTCTTCAACTGAGGGAGGAAGCCATGATAGCCCGTCATCGTCAATAAAGCCACGACCAACGATTTTATCTTGAGCGCCGATTGCGACGACGAGTTCAATGCCAGTAATTGCAACTACACGTTCAACATGAAGTGGGATGTTAACGGTTCTGTCTGTGACATCTTCATAAACGAGAATGTTAGGGTTATTACCTGTCGGAGTTGGTGAACTAGTAGTTTGAGGGTCATTACCGCTAGATGAAGCTGGATTGTTTAGTGAGTAAACGGAAAATGCAGAGATACTTATGACCGCGATTAGCACTATTGCAATGATTCCCATAGTAGTTTTATTCAACATCTCTCACCTCCCAACTCCATCAAAAAAAGATAAACCAGAATCATCAAACATAGCATCACGAACAGCGCTGGCAATAGGCGCAGCACTTAACTCATTTAATTTCAAGTATCGTCCACCCATTTCATCACACACCTGTTTAACCAACCCAAAAGTTAGAAAACTACACTCAGTATCAATGGCAAGTGATTGGATTCCTTCTGCACTAATCTCACGAGCCAAAGTTTTTGCTTCTTCCACATGATCTCCACCATAAAGATTGACATTTGCCATTCCATCTGAAACCAGCACCATCAAAGGAAGAACACTATCATCGTTCTGTACACAATCTTTGATGACGTCCAATCCAAGTTTTAAGCCATGAACCATGGGTGTACGTCCACCCGTGGGCAGCTTTGTCAAACATTTTTGTGCCAAATCCACACTGTTAGTAGGTGGAAGAACAAGTTCAGCGGTATTTTTGCGGAAAACAACCATGCCCACACGGTCACGGCGCTGGTAAGCATCAAGCAGTAGTGATAAAACTGCTCCTTTAGTTGAGACCATCCGTTCCTCAGCAGCCATTGAACCACTTGCGTCAACCACAAACATGATTAGGTTTCCAATTTTTCGTTCTCGTACTTTTTCACGCAAGTCAGATTTTTCAATTAGTAAGCCAGTTTGGTCTTGGAATTTTTTGCGTTGACACTGAAAAGGCGCTGCTGCACGCAAAGTGGCGTCAAAAGCTAAATCCGCAACTTTTCCTTTTGGAACGGTGGAGTCAATGTATCTGCCTGTTTTTGAGTTACTTAGACTTTTTGAGCGCCGCCCTGCCCCACATCGTTGAACCTCATCTAGAACAGGCGTAGAAAGGGGTTTTATTTTATATGGGGAGTCTGCTTCAAAAACTTGTTCGGGTGCTTCTTTTTCAGGTTTTTTTTCTTGGTTGCCCTTGTTGTCGTCGTTTTGGGGTTGAGGGGGAGGATTGTTCTGTGGCTGCTGTTCTTTTTTGTTTTGGTTCCATTTTTGTATGCTTTCTTGAAGTTGTTGTTGTTCCATTTTTGGTTCTTCAAAAGGTTGACGGCGACGGCGGTGAGGAAGCACCAACTCGGCGGCTTCTTTGATATCATCCTCAGTGACGGCAGTTCTTCCGTTAAAAGCGGCAAGGGTACAGGCAGTTTTGTACATTGTAATATCTGCGCGGTGCCCATCAACGGCAAAGTCTACGCAGATTTGGGTGATTAAATCGAGCATTTCATCGTCTAGTTTTACTTTGGGTAAAATGCTTGTTGCTTCCGTGATTTTTTGGCGAAGTTGGTCTTGTGCCTCACTTTGAGCTTCAATAAATGATATAGGGTTAGCCTCAAAAGCAACACGTCTACGAACGATTTCGGCACGTGCTTCTCGGTAGGGAATACCTTTTATTTCAACAGATAGGGCAAAACGGTCTAAAAGTTGAGGTCGCAGTTCACCCTCCTCGGGATTCATGGTGCCAACGAGAACAAATTGTGCAGGGTGACAAAAAGAAATACCTTCGCGTTCCACAAAATTTGTGCCCATAGCGGCGGCGTCAAGTAAAACGTCAACCAAGTGGTCATCTAATAGGTTGACTTCGTCAATGTAGAGGATATTTCGGTTTGCTTGTGCAAGTATGCCGGGGTCAAAGTGTTTTTCGCCTGTTTTTATGGCTTTTTCTATGTCGATTGTTCCCACGAGACGGTCTTCTGTGGCGCCAACGGGGAGTTCCACTACAGTTACAGCGCGTTTTGTGGTTGTGAGTTTTTCACCTTTCACTATTTTAGCGCTGCAGACGTCACACATGTCTTTTGGGCGGGTGGGGTCACAGTGGAAGGGGCAATCGATTACAGCGTCTACTTTTGGCAGGAGGTTTGCTAAGGCTCGGACGGTTAGTGATTTACCTGTGCCTTTTTCACCTCTTAGAAGCACTCCGCCAATTTTTGGGTTGATAACGTTTAGTATTAGTGCTAGTTTCATTTTTTCTTGACCGACGATGGCACTGAAGGGGTAAATCATGTTTTTTGCTCTCTTCCGCTGGTTGGATTATCCAAAAGACCTAATAAATCTTGGTTTAACTTAATTTAACAACAGGTTGATTAACTTAAGTTTAAATAAATAAAAAAACTGACATCAAAAAAATCAAAAAACAAAAAACTTTTTATCAATCAGACCAATTTCGCATCCTTAACCTCATAGGTTATGTCACCAGCAAACCGCAAATTTTGAGAATCAATTTCATGCACTATACGATTCACCATTCTACCCACCACCAGCACAAAAACATTAAGACCCCTAGATGCAGCGACCGCAGCTGAATGACTTATACCAAATTCAAAATCGGCATTAAGCCCTAACTTTGTCAAAACAGCGCGCCCCACAGCACCCATAACGCCAACACGGTCAGGCTTGAACTCATCGTAGTATTGTTTGATTTTATCTAGGTCCGCTGCTCTGGAGCCACCTCTGCGTATGCTGGGCAGCTTAACAATAAGAATTTTACCTTGCTTGAGTTTAATTTTACCCTGCAAATCCCTCAAACCTAAATCTTCCCCAGCATTAGCATCAGAAAGAGCTATGCCTACAGCTTCTGTTTTAGGGTCATTTAGGGGAACAGTGTAAAATATACCCTCTTTTATGATTAAACCCACTTGTTCACCTGCTTTAACAGAGTTTGTTGCTAAGGCTATCCATGCATGTTCAACTTTTAGTTCATGTTTTATGGATTTAAAATAGGTCTCCATGTTTCGGACGTTTTCATGCAGTTTAGTAACCCCTTTTGAAGTTAAGCGGTAATCTGCCCTCTCCGAACCAACTGTTAAGTAGCCTTCTTTTTGGAGTTTTTTAAAGTACTTACTCACAGCTTGAATAGTTATACCAAGTTTATCACTAATATCCTTCTGCTTAATATGAGGCTGATTTAGCATGATCTCATACAGTATTTGGAATTTTGTGAACTCTGCTTTTTCCCTAAGCAGAATATTTTGTGTTTTTGCCAATTCATTTACCCCCAGTTTTGAGCCTGAGACGGAAACTTTCCGTTGTTGTTTTGCGTTTTGAAAAAGCATCCAATAACTTATAAACTTTAGTTTAACTAAAATTAAGGTCAAGTTGATTAACTGTTTTTTTATGCAACAAAACAAAGCCAAAAAAAAAAGAAAAACAGAAAAAACATCAGTAAACACAAGCTTCAAAGAGCCCGCTACCCCCACAAGTAGCAGGTAAATTCGCAAGCTTAATGACTATTTCTTATCATTTTCACCTTCAAGCTTTTCTCGAACTAAACCAAACTGCTTAACAAGTTCAGGCACATGTGGCATTTGTTCCCCAACAGCATTCATCAGCTCTTCTGTTCCCTCACAGTGAGACAAGAGTAAACAAATAATATCATTCACAAACGCGTCAAACTCCCCATCATAAGGTGCAGTAACCTCAGTGTACTTCATCGCAGCTATGCGCTTTAGCATGTTGGTGAAGAATACTGAGTCAAGGATGTCATGCACTTTTTGCTCGTTTTCTTCAGGGTACTCAATTGCGAGAATCCGAATTTTCATGGTGTTTTCTCCTTATAACAATATTTTTGGGAGTCAGGGGATGTTTTGAAAAAACCTCTTATGTATGGTGGTTTTACAGTTTTTCCCAAATAAAATCACCTGTATAATATTAAGCGCTATGAATATATTTAATTTTGCCATAAAAAGCACCTCGACAAATGCTCAAATAAATCAAAAATAAATGAAACATCAGAATCAATTGAAACTTTTTCAACAAATCAATAGAAAAAGCACTACCACAGTAGACAAACATAAGAAAAACCGCAGAGCAAACCGAAAAAGCGGATTCCACACACCAAAATGTTAACTAAAAAAAAGAAAAAAGGGATTAGGGCCCTGTTTGTTTACCTTTAGGCGCTAAAACAAACCCTCTTACAGCCTGCGCATCGTACTCATGCAGTCTGCGCCATCCAGATGTAGCCATAGCGTAAACATGCATATGTTCAACAAAGCCTGCCGTGTCACAAATTCCAAGGATATCTGGAACGGTAACAGTTGCTGTTTTGGTTGTTAAGGGCAAAGGCGTTCTGCCTGAATCTATCAATGATGCTGGATTTCCGCCGCGGGTAAGTGAGAAGCTATACGTAGCAAAGCCAGATGTTCCAACGCCCGATGGATGTTCAGGCCGGTAGTTTAGAATTACTGTTCCTTGAGGTTCTTTTAGTGGGGCTGGTCCAAAATCGTATTTCATGACACCGCAATCATCGCCTGCAGGTACACCATCAAGTGTTGGTGCAGGAATCTCCGCATTGCAAAGACTATTGTCAATATTTAGCGTTATTATCATGCTTTTTTTGCCATCACCATCGTCATCATAAATTAATCCAGAACTCAAAGGCAAGCCGTTTTTCAATGAGCTACTGGCAGCATCTTCAGTTTCTATTGTTCCAGACAGATCTGTTGAGGTTGGGACACGGAAATTTATTTGCAGAGCATCAATGTTAACTAGTTGTCCATCAGAATCAAAGAGGTCAACTTTTAGTTGATACTGAGCACTCTCAGGCCATGCAACGCCGGGGTCTTGAAGGGCAGCTAAGTTTAATGTTGGAAACTTTGCACTGGCGGTATCTTCAACTGCATCAGGTATGCTCCATTGACCTACAGGGGGCAGCGCAGGGGGGATTTCGAAAAGGTTCTGGTTCTCCAAAGGTACACCGGGGGATTTTTCTGATTTAGGACCTAGATTGTATGCTTCAAGAACCAAATCATCACCTACTTCATGTGTATAATGCCTGTTAATGGGTGCAGTTAACGGAATGAAAGCGCCAGAGGTTCCTTTGCGATAAGATACCCTATAGTATTTTACACCTAACTCTTCACGGAGGCTGTTATCAAATTCAAGTCGTGGTCGGAGGGTTTCACCAAATGGAGCATCAGTATCAGTTAAGCCCATGTTTGCATTTGTGGTTGTGGCTGCAAGTTGAACACCTGTTCCGCGGATTTTGCTTAAGGGTTGATTACCAATTGCCATGAATAAAACCCAATTCAGCGGTGCATCAACAGGCTGACAGGGTGCGCATGTTCGGGCAAGAGGATGAGTAACATAAAGGGTTACGTCTTGGGTTCCACATTGATAATTCCAGAAAGTATGGCACAAAACTGGGGTTGGTGCGTAGATGCTTATTGGAGGGAATGGTGCAAAGATTTTTTGTTTGACTTTGAAGTAAAGGTCTGGTTTGTCAATATTGTTGCATCCTCGGAAAAACATTGCTTTGAATTTGCCGCATTCAGCAGTGGTTGTGGTGGCAACCAAATCCATGTGTGCACCTATGTATGGGAAAAGACACAGGATGGATTTTGTTATAGTTGCGTATTTAATCAGGACTTGTTTGAATTGTTCATTGTTAGTGGTTTGGGCTAAGATACGCAGGTTTTGCATGTCTTCGCCTGCAAGCAGAGATTGGACACTTGGGCTGGTCTCAGCATAATTTTCGTCTAAGCACAGGCTTTTTTGTGCCAATAGGGGGGTTTCTATGTTTTGTTTGTCATTTGAAATCTGGCGTATTTTTTTATTGCCAATTACAAGTGGTTGTGGCGGTATTGGACCAATTGATGGCGGACGTTCATAGATTTGCTTAAGTGGAGGCTGAGGGAACGGAGGTTTGATTATGAACTCTCTTATGCGGTCTATGATTTCAATAGGCAATTTAGGAATTAAAAGGTAGATAGGATCGACCTCATAGATTTCAACAGTCGCATCGCACACAGGAAGATCCATTGTGATTCCGCCGCTTACAACCTTCTTGAAAACACTGCCATGAACTATACACCTGCTTAAGAGCCAGCATAAAATCTGTTTAGAAATAACCTGGAGCACTACGCTTTTTTGGCTTGTTTTAGGGGATATTTGAACGTATACTTGTTCACCACCAAGACGGAGCAGTTCAGTCACGGTTTGCTTCTCGGTTAAATTGGGACCAACGATTAGGCGAATAGATTGAGTGGTCTCCACAAGGGGCAAGTCCACCACAATTTGCGCTGTTCCTTTTGAATCAAGGTTTGCTTTTGCTATCAGGGCACCGCCTTTAGAAAAAGCGTAGGCTACCCCTTTTTGGAGGTTTTCAGGTTTTGCTTCATCTATCACTTTTAAGGATACTGATAGGGCAACTTTGTTGCGTTGAGGTTTTTTTATTGTTATGTTTTGATTTGATACAGAGGAGATTCTTTTGGGGCTTATGTTAGGATTAAAAGTCATTACATCACCGAGCCTCAACAGTATTAAGTCTTAATAAAGATTATTTAGCACATGCCTGTTTGCCATAGTGTAGCATTGTTCAACTGTTCATCAACAAAATAATCTGATGTATTAACAGTCGCTATTTATAAACGATTAAAACATAAGAGGGCTTGGTGAAAAAAATGGTTAACGTAACAAGCTATCATATCCTAATATACGGAAGCGAGCAAGGATATCAAACAAACCGAGCCCAAATAGCCCTATACAATAATTCCAAAGTAGTAGCCTACGTCAGATTCAATGACCCAGGAATGGTATTTGAAACTGACAGCAACACCAATGGAATCATAAGAATGCACCTACCATCCATAATGTTCCAAAGCGTAATTGACATCCTACGCAACGAAAAACCCATAAACGTCTACTTCGCCCAAGGTCGCGGTTTCTTCGGAACTGGCAGCACAGAAGCAGTAGGCGAAGCAGAAAAGTAACTTGCCAACTAACACAAACCTACTTTTTCTATTTTTAAATAATTTAAAAAATCTTAGGTATTGTTGCAGTATTCTTCAATCTTTTCTGATGCTCTTTTCGCAAAAGCCACAGCTTCAATGACCGTTCTGGGACCAGTAACAACATCTCCTGCGGCAAATACACCCTCTTGAGAGGTTTTACCAAATTCATCAGCCTGAATAAGACCCCTCTGAGTAACTTTAGCGTTGCCAACGGTCACTACCTCTGCGCCAGGACCTTGACCAATAGCGATGATAACTGAGTCAGCAGGCAAATCAGAACAACACTGAAAATCCTCCTTTAAACACTCAGAGCCATCTTCACCAATGACTTTATCGACTTTGACACATTTTACAGAATCATCCATAATACGGACAACTTGGCGGCTATGCAGTAAGTTTACGCCATCAATTATTGCCATTTCCACTTCTGCTTTATCTGCCCTAATTTCTTCCGCACTTCTATTATTTAGGATAGTAACTTCGGAGTGTTGTTTTCTGATTGCTGTTCTTGCCGCGTCCATGGCAACGTTTCCTGCACCAAGAATAACAACGTTCTTGCCCAGTTTGTAGGCGTCAGGAGACCGCAAATAGTCAATGGCAAAATGTACATGTCCCAAGGTTTCACCTAAAAGACCAAAACGGTTAGGACGTGTTGTTCCTGTGCAAATAAAAATAGCATCATAACCGTCTATAAACATGTCTTCAGTGCTGATGTTTGTTCCAATTCGAGTGTTAGGGCGGAATTTAACACCTAAAGAATCAAGAAGTCTCTTATACACATCCAAGATGCTTTTAGGCAACCTAAACTCTGGAATACCATAACGCAAGGTACCGCCAATATTGTCCATTGCCTCAAACAAGGTGATAGAGTAGCCTTTTAGAGCCAAAATAATGCTCATTGTTATGCCAGCTGCACCCGCACCCACCACAGCAACTTTTTTACCATTTTTTTCGATAGTTGGCGGCTGGAAGGTTTCCAAATAAAACCGAGAAATGTACTGCTCTATTTTATAGAATTCAATAGGCTGACCCTTTTTACTTAGGATACAGTGACCTTTGCAGTTTTTGTCATGTGGACAAACAATGGAGGTTATAGCGGATAGGGGGTTATTGTTGAAGAGCAGTTCACCTGCTTCCTTTAATTTACCCTCTAAAAACAAATTCATGACCTGAGGAATAGGCGTTAACACAGGACAGCCCTTGGAACACCCTGGCACTTTACATTTTAAGCATCGTTCAGCTTCTGATTTTATGGTTGACATATAAACGCTTCCACTTTCGCTTAAGATTTCTGTAGACTTTGTAAAGCCTCTTCTTGAGAAGTAAATACCTTTAGAATTTGTGTGAATCCAGATATCTCAAACACCTCATACACATAAGGCTTCATGCTGGTAATCAAAAGCTGACCACCCAACTTTTGCAGGCTTTTAGCTGTGGACAGAAGAACCCTCAACCCAGCACTTGCAACATAGTCGGTTTGAGAAAAATCGCAGACCATATTTTTTGTTCCTTTCGCGATTTGGTCGCGTAATGCTGTTTCGACATCGTTGGCAGTGTAGGCGTCAAACCTTGGCACCATAACCGCGATAGCTACGTCCCCTTCTGTCCGAATTTCCATGTCCTCACCCATTTTTGAGATGTTTATTTTTTTATATGCTTGGCTATTATTAATAAATTCATATTATCGCTACGGCGGTACGTGACTTCATCCATAAATTTTTTCATAAAAAAAACACCCAACCCACCCTCTTTTCGCTCAGTCAAGCCGCTTTGGGTATCAGGCGCTGGCAATGCTATTGGGTCAAAAGCTTCACCCCAATCCATAATTTGCACTACAAATTTTTCTCCTTTTTCAGTTAGCATGCAATGAACCACGATTTTGCCCGCTTGTTTGTTAGAGTATGAATGTTTGATGATGTTTGTACATGCCTCATCAACGGACAATTTAACCGCATAAATATCCTTCACATCATCGATGCCAAAACACCTCATGGTTTCATCGATGAACTCGCCGATAACAGGAAGATTTTTCAGTTCACTTTCCACAGTAAGCTCTTTTTCCATAATCAAGCCCCCTTGATAACAAGCAAAGTTATGTCATCAAACTGTGGCATATCCCCCGCAAACGCCTGTACGCTGGATAAAATCTTCTCAAGAATCATCTGCGCCGAAAGATGAGCATTTTCCCTAATAATTTCGATGAGCCGTTTTTCTTCAAACATTTCCTGCTTTGAATTAATCGATTCTGTAACGCCATCTGTGAACATGACAACGATGTCGCCACTTCCGATTTTTACGCTTTTGGATTTATATTCCCAATTCTCCATGGCTCCAAGCACAATCCCTGTAGGGAGAAGCCTCTCAACTGTCCCATCACGGCTCCGATACACAATGGGCGGGTTATGGCCAGCATTAACATAGGTGAGAGAGCGGTCTTTTTCATTGAGCAATGCATAAAAGAGGGTGACAAACATGCCCTTTTTGGAATCCTGAGTGATGGTGTTGTTTGAGCTAGCAATAACTTTTGCAGGGTCATGATGCCACAGCGAATTCACGCGAACCACGACCCGTGACAACGCCATAAACAGTGCTGCGGGAACGCCCTTTCCAGAAACATCAGCAACCAAAAGCCCCAACATGCCCTTATCAAGAACCATAATCTCATAGGGAATCACATCAAAGAAGTCGCCGCCAACCTCCTTAGCCATGACAGTTCGGGCAGCAATATCCAACCCCGCAATCTGGGGAATCACATCAGGCATGAAACTCTTCTGAATTTCCGCGGCAATTTGGAGTTCAGCATTTGAGCGGGCGAGTCGAGCTTCCATTTCGCGGCGCTCTGTGATGTCGCGGATGGTTTCAATTGCACCTATAACTTCTCCAGTAGTTGGGTCATAAAGCGGGGTAGCCTTAGCCCAGAAATAGGCGCCGCCTGCGCGAAAATCAGGTATGAACACGTAGGCAACCAAAGTGTCCACATTTCGAGATACGGCAGTATAGTTCTTCTCTAACTCCTCTTGGGGCAAAAATATCAAATCCGCCAGCATCGGACGACGTTTCTTGTAAAAAGGAAGCGCATACTCATAATCACCTTTTCCAAGCATAGAGTCAGCAGATATACTGGTCAACAACTCCATCGCGCTATTCCACGCAATAACTTTACCGTTCAAATCAATGACAAAGGTGGCATCTGGAAGAAAACTAAGAATATCCGCGAGGCTGCGGCGTGACTGTGCGAGTTCTTCTTCGGCGCGTTTTTTGTCGGTGATGTCTCGGATTGTCTCTATAGCACCGACGATTTCGCCGTTTGAATCATAAAGTGGGCTTGCTTTAGCCCACAGGTAAGCGCCGCCAGCTCGAAAGTCTGGGATAAAAATTTCGACAACCAGAGTGTCGCCAATTCGCGTAACGGTGTCATATTTTTTTTCTACCTCAACTTCAGGCATAAAAACTAGGTCCGCCAATATCGGTCTGCGTTCTTTATAGAAGGGGATAGCGTACTCGTAATTGCCTTTGCCTAAAATGGAGTCCCGAGAAATGCTTGTCAGCATCTCCATTGCACTGTTCCACATGATAACCTTGCCAGTCAAATCAATAACGAAGGTAGCGTCGGGTAAAAACTCAATTATTGCATCACGATATTTTTTGCCATCAGCATTCACGTTACTGCACCCCGCAAAATAGGCGAATTAGCCTTAATCAACGGGTTACTATTGCATTCCTTGCATATAATACTTCAAAAAAAACCAAGCAATCTACCGTTTTTTGATTCGTAGTTTCGAAGATATATGTTT
The DNA here is from genome assembly GCA_026014585.1 of Candidatus Bathyarchaeota archaeon. Taxonomy (NCBI): domain Archaea; kingdom Thermoproteati; phylum Candidatus Bathyarchaeota; species Candidatus Bathyarchaeota archaeon. The sequence continues at coordinate 75,289 of JAOZIA010000013.1, forward strand.
TTTAGTCTCTTACAACTGCTAATGTATGTACTCTTTTTTTGAAAGTTGATTCTTTTGGTAAAACATCGAAAACGTATTGCCATGTTATCTCCAGTTGCATGGAGAACCCCGCCTAGGATGTATGGAGCTTGGGAGACTGTTGTTAGCAATCTAACAGAAGGCTTAGCTTCAAATGGTTGGGATGTAACTCTGTTTGCTACAGCTGACTCGCTAACATCAGCGAAATTGTCCTCAGTTATCGCAAGAGGCTATGAAGAAGACGCCAGTGTTGACCCTCGGATTGCCAGTTGTCTGCATATTTCAGAAGTTTTTGAACACGCCCAAGAATTCGACCTGATACATAACCACTTTGATTATTTGCCCCTAATCTGTTCTAAGTTAGTTTCGACTCCTGTTTTAACGACAATTCACGGTTTCTCGTCACCGCAGATACTACCTGTTTATGAAAAATATAGAAAAAACTACTTTGTTTCTATCAGCGATTCAGATAGAAACCCCAGATTAAATTATTTAGCCACCGTGTATAATGGGATAAATCTTTCAGAATTCAAATATTCCGATAATCCAGGAAATGCCTTAGTCGCTTATGGAAGAATTCATCCGGATAAAGGTTTTCACCTTGCAATTAAAGTTGCTAAAAAAGCTAAGCAACGGCTGCTTATGGCAGGTTTTATTCAGGATAAAGCTTATTTTGAAAAAGAAATTGCACCCCACATCGACGATGACACAGTCAAATATCTGGGAGTTTTGTCCAATCAAGAACGCAACGAACTGCTACAACAGGCGTATGCGGTTCTTCATTTGAACACCATTCCTGAGCGTTTTGGGCTTGTTATGGTAGAAGCTATGGCTACTGGCGCTCCAGTGGTGGCTATGGATCTTGGGTCATGCCGAGAAGTAATCGCGGATGGGCAGACTGGTTTTTTGGTTAAAGATATTGACCAAGCGGTTAAAGCCGTTAAAAAAATGCCTGAAATATCACGAAAAGCCTGCCGCCAAAGAGTGGAAACAAATTTTTCTTCAGAAATCATGGTGAAAAAGTACGAGAAAGTGTACGAACAAATTTTTAAATTAGAAAAGAAACGGAGAAATGATTAATGGAAAAAATAATCACTCGGTTTTCAGGGAACCCTATTTTAACAAAAAAAGATGTTCCTTATCCTGTAGCTACAGTGCATAATGCTGCAGTTGTGAAGTATCAAAATGAGTACATTATGGTTTTTCGGTCTCATCGCTTAAACGGTCGCAGCATTTTAGGGTTAGCCCGTAGCAATGATGGATATCATTTTAAGGTTTCTTCGGAGCCTTTCATGACGCCTTCAGACATTTATGATGAATATGGAGTTGAAGACCCCCGCATCACCCGTATAGATGAAAACTATTTGATTAATTACAGCGCCTACTCCCGATATGGAGTCCGCGTTGGATTAGCTAGAACCAAGAATTTTATGGATGTTGAACGGTTAGCATACGTATCTCAGCCAGATATGAGAAATGTGGTTTTGTTTCCTGAAAAAATCGGAAAATATTATGTTCGGTTAGATAGACCACATACAGAGTTAACGGGGTGGTCAATCTGGATCAGTTACTCACAGGACTTAGTTTCGTGGGGGCAATCTAAAATTGTGCTAAAACCTCAAACTTATCATTGGGACTCTATGAAGGTAGGACCAGGAGCGCCTCCGATTAAAACTCCAAAGGGCTGGTTGAATATTTTTCACGGTGTTTACGAAACGATGTCTGGAGCAGTTTACCGTTTAGGGGTTGCATTACATGATTTAGATGACCCCTCAAAAATCATCGGAGTGGGCGACCGCTGGATATTAGAACCAGAGGACCCATGGGAACGCGTAGGATATGTCCCTAACGTGGTTTTTTGCTGTGGAGCAATCCCTGAAGAAAACGGTACATTGAAAATCTATTGGGGCGCTGCGGACACTGTTATGTGTGTTGGAACAGCTAACATTAATGAACTTGTAGAATATTGCCTCCAAGAACCCAGAGACCCATTATAATAAATTGTTAATTGTTGGAGCTGGGGATGGGAATTGAACCCATATAAAGCAGCTCTGCAGGCTACCGCCTCAGCGATTCGGCCACCCCAGCGCAATCCGCCCACAAACAAAGGCGGGCATACATAAAAATATTATTGACAAACCAAGAAGTTTGTCTTGAATCTGGCTTGATAGCCTATTTTTTGTATGCTAAACCCGTGAAGAGGGCAACGGTTTTTTCTTGGTTTTTCACGGTGACTTGGTAGAGCCCCGTAGTTTTGCCGTCACTGACTCGTGTTGCCTCCGCCGTTAAAAGGTCGCCTTCCACGGATGGCTTGAGGTAATTAATGCTAACTTGTAACGCAACCGCCACGTTATCGCCGAAGTTGCAGGCATGCGCAAAGGCGTAATCTGCCAGCGAAAAAATTGCGCCTCCGTGTGTGAATCCATGCGCGTTGGTGTGTTTTTTTGCTATTTTTAGTTGGACTTTGGCGTATCCGTCTTTGGATTCAAGTAGTTGGATTCCTAATTCTTCTGCGAAATGGTCAGTGTCTTTCATGCAATTTCCTCTATTGATTTGTTGATGGGTGTTATTGTTTTATGCTTTCTCTGCCAAGCTCAAAAGCTTGCAGGTTAACGTTGAGGTATTTGGGTTTTAGCCGTGTTGCCATAGCCGCCTCAAAAGATTCCCGTGAGACTGGCACGTTTGGCAGTGCCGACAACGCACCCAAGAGCACTGTGTTGACTACGAGTATGTTATCCAGTTGCTGGGCGATGCCGTAACCGTCAACCTTGTGCATGGCGCCTGCTTGGGATTGGATTAGTTGGAGAAGTTCGTCGGGTTTTTTGGGCTTCACACCCGTTGATATGCCTGTGGGGGGGATATGTTTCATGTTCACCACAACCGTACCACCCGCTTTAAGCAACGGTAATGTTCGTGCGGTTTCCAAAATTTCAAAACCCACAACCGCATCCGCACTACATGCTTCAATGAGTGGGGATTCGACTTTGTCACCGATTCGTGCATAAGCCATAATTGAGCCGCCGCGTTGTGCCATGCCGTGAATTTCTGCTTTTGCCACATCAAACCCGTCAAGCATTGCGGCTTCACAGAAAATATCGCTTAACACTACAACGCCCTGTCCGCCAACGCCAGAGAAAACAAGGTCAAACGTCATCATTGCTTACTCCTTATGGCATTTGAAGGGCAAACGGTTTCGCAGACTCCGCATCCACTGCATAGGGCGGGGTCGATTTCTGCATGTTCCCTGTTGAGGCTGATGGCGGGGCATCCGAAGTTTTTTACGCAGACGCCGCAGCCAGTGCAGTTGTCTTGGACTTCGCGTGGTGTTCCCCGTTCGGTTTTTAGGGGGCAGGGGCGCTGGGAGATTAGAACGGAGGGTCCATCGTATTTAATTATGTCTTTTAGTGCAGTAAGGGTACTTTTTACGTCGTAGGGGTCAACGGTTACGACTTTTTCTATGCCAAGACTTTTGGCGATAGCAGCTATGTTAACGATTTTTGCGTCATCGCCCATGGCGGTTTTTCCTGAGCCGGGTGTGGGTTGGTGACCAGTCATGGCGACTACGCGGTTATCTAAAATTACTACGCACACGTTTGAGCGGTTATAGCTAATGTTTAGCAATCCGGGCATGCCGCCGTGGAAAAACGTGGAGTCCCCAATAACTGAGAAAACCTTGTCCTTAACACCCGCATGAAACATTCCAGCGGCTTGAGAAATTCCTGCACCCATACAAAGACATGTTTGAACTGTGCTTACAGGCGGCAAGACACCGAGTGTGTAGCAGCCGATGTCTCCAGTGACGATTTTGTCTTGAGACTGACCCACGAGGTTGAGAGCGTGTTCTGGGCAGGTATCTATGCAGGCGGGTTCACCGTTGCAGCCGTCGCATACGAGGGCTTTGCGTGTGGTTGGGTGCAGAGTTATGGCGCCGTATTCGCAGGCTTCAATACACCAGCCGCAACCGTTGCATTTGTCTTGGTTTACTTGGATGTTGCCAGTGGGGGTTTTGGATAAGGCTTTTTTTGGGCAGGCAGCGATGCATGCTGGGTTGGGGCAGGCTTTGCAGGTTGTTGCCATGTTAAGGATTTGCCCGATACGGACGGAGCGGATGCGGGATTTAAGTGGGTTGAAGACTTTTTCTTTGGTCCATGAGCAGGTGTACTCGCAGATGTCGCAGCCTACACATTTTTCGTTGTCACAGTTAACGTATTGTCTTAGGCTGTTTAGGGCATAGTAGAATGCGCGGTGGGTACATCCGGGGCATAGCGCGGGTGGTCTAGGCTGCAATTCTATGGGTTGAACTTTTTGTGGCGAGGTTGTATAATCAAGTTTTGCAAATGCGGCACGAACATTATCAGTTGTGTACTCACCAATTTCAGAGAGCCCCAACATATTTTTCCCAATAACGTCAATTTTGAGGCGCTGCAAGTTTTCCTCGATATAAGGACGCTGTTCTTCGATAACTATGATTTTTTTGACTTGTGCAGCGAATTTTTTGGCTGTTTCTTCGGGAAAGGGGTGAACGAAACCCAGTTTTAGCCAGTTAAATTTTTTGGTGTCTAATACTGAGCGGGCGTGATAGTAACCTACTCCGCTTCCGATTATGCCGATTTCGCTTTGGTTGTCTTCAATCTGGTTAAAGAGGGAGTTTTCTGAGAGTTGTTTGGCTTTTTGTAATTGTTCTTCTAAAATGCGGTGTTGACGTATCGCGTTTGAGGGCACCATTACCCATCGTGAACCGTTTTTGTCAAATTCGGCTTGACGCGCCAGTTTTTGGATGGAACCGATTTTTACGCGGGCTTTTCCGTGGGCTACGCGGGTTGTTAATCGCAGAATTATTGGGAGTTTGAGGTTTTCGCTGATTTCGTAGGCTTCCCTTGCCATGTCTAGGGCTTCTTGGGGGGTGCCAGCATCCAGCAGAGGCAGTTTTGCATGAACTGCGAAGTATCGGGTGTCCTGCTCGTTTTGGCTACTGTGCAGGGCGGGGTCATCACAAACCGCGATAACCATTCCGCCTTCCACGCCAGTGTAGGCAAGTGTCATTACGGCGTCAGCAGCCACGTTTAATCCAACATGTTTCATGCTGGCAATTGAACGGATTTGAGCCATAGCAGCACCCGCAGCAACTTCTACCGCAACAATTTCATTAACGCTCCACTCTGCATAAAAATCAAGCTGTTTGGCTGCTTCTGCGAGAACTTCCAAAATTTCAGTTGAAGGCGTTCCAGGGTATGCAGCTGCAACTTTGATGCCTGCTTCTACGGCACCTCTTGCCACTGCTTCGTCTCCGTTAAGCAAGGCGAATGTACCTGGCTTGTCAACTGCGATTTTGGAAGTCATAGTGGTTTCTCTACATTTTGCCTTTACGTAGGTCAAGCACTCTTTTGGCTTTGCCCTCGGTTCTTGGAATCTCACCTGGATTGACAATTTGTACGTCTGCGGAGATTCCTGTGACTATGTGGATGCGTTTTTGGATTTCGGCTTTGAGAAGTTTCTGGTCAACTGTTGGGTCTTTTGAGGCTGTATCTGAAAGCTCAACTTTCACCACAAAAGTATCCAACGCGCCGGGTCGGTCAATAACAATTAAGTATTGAGTGGCAAGTTCTGAGAAGCACATGACGGCGTATTCGACTTGGCTGGGAAACACGTTTACGCCTCTGATTATGAGCATGTCATCTGAGCGTCCTGTAACTCTCATCATTCTGGCGTGGGTTCGTCCGCAAGCACATTTTTCAGTTTGTATCTTGGATATGTCGCGGGTGCGGTATCTGAGCATGGGCATGCCTGTTTTGGTGAGGGTTGTGAATACAAGTTCTCCTTCTTCGCCTTCCGCTAAAACCTCACCTGTGTCAGGGTCAATTGTTTCAACGATAAATTGGTCTTCCCAAACATGCAAGCCATCATGAGCTTCACATTCAATAGAAACACCGGGACCACACAACTCGGTTAAGCCGTAAATATCATAGGCTTGGATGCCAAGTACCTGCTCGATGCGTTCACGGATTTTATCTGACCAAGGTTCGGCTCCAAACATTCCACGCCTAAGTTTAAGGTCTACTTGTGGATTAACGCCTTCCTGCGCCATTGTTTCAGCTAAGTAAACTGCAAAACTGGGAGTACAAGCCAGAAGAGTCACAGCTAAATCTTTCATAAGTTTGATTTGACGCTGAGTCATGCCACCGCTTGCAGGAACAATTCTTGCACCCAACTTCTGAGCACCATAATGAAAACCTAAACCACCAGTAAAAAGACCATAACCATAAGCAATATGCATTACATCGGTTTTTCTTGCTCCTGTAGTAAAAATTGAGCGGGCCATAAGCTCCTGCCACATGTCCATGTCGCTTCTTGTGTAGGCACCAACAATTGGGTTGCCTGTGGTTCCGCTGGATGCGTGGATTTCAACGATTTCTTCTGAGGGAACAGCTACCATTCCGTAGGGGTAATTGTCTTTTAGGTCACTTTTTATGGTGAAGGGGATTTTTGCTAAGTCATCCAGTGATTGGATGTCATCGGGTTTTAGGTTGACACCGTCAAATTTTTTCTTATAAAAAGCACTGTTGCTGTAGCAGTGTTTTACTTGTTGCTGGAGCTTTTTGAGCTGGAGTTTTTTGATTTCTTGTCTTGATTGGGTTTCGATACTTTGGTTCCAGTATTTGCCGTCCAAGCGTGTCCCTCTCAAATTTACGAGATTGATACACTTTTGTGATGTGACTGTTACATAAAAGTTCCCCAAAGCATCATCTAAAAAACATTAAGCTACACCAAAGCGGTTGTACCCAAAAAAATGAGTTTCTTACGTAAAAAGATGGGTGATCAGGTTTTCTTGTGAGCTTTAGTATTTGTCTATAAGGTCATCCCAGAATTTAGAACGGGTTTTCTTTCGCACAAGTTGCCCATCAACACATTTTTCGTCTGCTCTAATCTTCCAAGCCCTAATAAGAACAAAGATAAGAAATATTCTTGCGTAGATTGTAAGAGACATCATCCATGAGTAAACGTCCACAACAGTGAAGCCCAAGTTTAAACTGAAAAGGAAAGTGTTACTTGGAATAAACCAATGAGTAAAGTAAAGACCTAAATCAGGGATTCGGGTGCTGCCAAAAAGGTAACCAACGGGACCATAAAATATATCATTCATCAACGAGGCAATTAAGCCTAAAGCCAAGGTAAGTCTGATGTTTCGCTTAAAACTTAGGGCGGAGAGGGCAAAGAAGGGAAAAAAGTACATGGGAATTAGCCATAAATGGTAGCCACTACTTCCCCCGAACACCAAGTCAATGTAGTTTATGAAAACTACGCCGTAGACTATTGCAAGCACAATGTAGAGCTTGAATTTTTTGTTCACTATTTCCAGAAGTTTTCGTCTTTCAACCTCGTTTGGGTCGTCACATGACAAAAACGTCACCAAATATCTGATATAAATGCACCAAAAATCGACAAATACCACTAAGACATAAATCAAATTAAAGCTTTCTTTCAAGCAAACGATTAAAAGCTACAAAGCAAAGTTTAGAAAATTAATGTCCCACAGCACACAACGTACCACCCCCAAAATAAAACAACAGCACAACTGCCATTTCTCAAAATAAAGCACTCAACAACCCCAAACAGAAAAATTGAACCATCGATTTAGTGGTTGTGTTTTTTGTAGATAAGCAACATGCTTATGGCAACTATTACCGCTACAGCCACACCCACTCCTGACAGGATCACTGACAAAGGCAGATTTTCCTGTTGCAACATAAGTTTTTCATCTTGTAAAACAACGCTAAAGGTGACTGATTGGAGTTCAACGTTTTGCCCTTGAGTATTTCTAGCATAAACCGTTAAAGTATGAGCACCCTCAACCAAACCATCCAGCGTGATATTGCCCGCCAACAAAACAGTGACTTGACCATCAAGACTGTACCACAACGATTCCGCTGAGCCCTCAATTGTAAAATGCAAGGGTATACTGTTTGAAGGGTAGGTTACATTGTTTTGAGGAGAAGAAAACATGGCAGTTGGCGGCGTATAATAACCAGCAGGCGTATACCGCTCGTTAGCAGCAGAATAAACAGTTCCTGAACCACTAGGGTCTATGCCTCCAATAGCGTATATGCGGTCGTCAACCACTGCAACACCCAAATGCAACCTAGACGTAGGAATACAGACTCCTGTGCTCCAACGATTTGTCAACGGGTCATAAATCGTATTTGAATGCCCATAAAGACCACCAATATTATAGAATCGTTTAGGAGCATAGGTGCCCGTTGTTGCTCCACCCGCATTATAGTTAGCTTGGTATGGATTAGCAGAACCATGATCCCAAGTGTTTGTTTGTGGATCATAAATTCTCACGCCACCAAGGTAAATTTTGCCATCAATAACCGCTGAAACACCATACACGCTACCATCCGGTATTGGCATCATAGTTGCCCACGTGTCAGTTTCCGTATCATACATCTCGTTTAAATCGCAACCGATAGGTGTTCCCAGAAACGTGTCATTGAATCCGCCTAGAAGATAGATTTTTCCGTCAACACAACTTGCCGTTAAGCATGACCTTGGCGTGGGCATCGGTGTAGTAGTTGCCCAAGAATCAGTTTCTGTATCATAAACCATTGTTAAACATGGGGCGAAAACGTAAATTTTGTCTTGCCAAGCCACAGTTGGCCCTCCCCCAGCTTGAGGCATAGCTGTTTTTATTGTCCACCTATTAGTTGCGGGATCATACATTTCATTTAAAGTTTCTGCGCCACTATTGCTACCTCCACCAATAGCATAAATTTTCCCACCAACTACCGCAACACTGGCAGCTCTAGCCGTTGACATGGGCTCAAGTTCATCCCAAAAATTTCCTGCAACCTCAGCACCATTAACCAGAACAATAAAAAAAAGAGACATAGTCAATGATGCAAGTGCAACTGCAACAAACAATCTGCAGAATTTTTGCAATGTAATCCCTGATTCTATGCATGGATTAATTTTATATATAAGATTTTTTGTCAAAGTTTCTTGACTTAAGTTAGTCAAACTTTTTTGACCAACGTTCAAGCAAACAATTAAAAAAATAAAAAATTAAGGAAGAGTCAAGTTTCCTGCAACACGCAATTTGCCGCCCTCCAAATAAAACAGCACCGCAGACTCACCCGACAAAAACGCAAGCTCCCTATCCAAACTAAGCGTCAAAGTAGTAGTTCTCCAATCCTCCGATTCAGCAACCGATTCCACCTTAGCATTAAGAAACTGCATCCAATACCCAACATGCAAAATCATTCCTTCCTTGATGGGAGTTTGCCAGTATTTTACCAGCGACATGGGCGCGGTAAGGGTTTTTGTGGTTTTCACGTTAGCATCAGTGGTTAAAACAGCGCCACGCTCCACATCCTCAACAGTTACGCCTTTGAGAGCAAACCCAACACGGTCACCCTCAAATGCTTCCCCAAACTCATCATCATGCTTCTGAATCGAGCGGATTTGCGCGGTTTTTGTGCCGGGCAGAACCTTCATGGCATCATGCTTCTTCACAGAACCACCTGCAACCACCCCTAGAACTACGACGCCGACACCTTTCACGTTAAATGCGTGGTCAACGGGCACGGTGCCTGTGGGTTTGGTTTCTGCGGGTTTTTGTTGTGAGGCATCATTTAGGAGGCGTTCGCGTAGTGCGTTTGGGTCATCGGAGATGACTTGGTATTTTTCGAGTTTAGTTCCTTTGATGAAGGGCGCGATTTTGTCTATGGTTAGGTAGTTTCGCAGGATGATGTAGCCTTCTTGGATTTTGCTGCACATGAGCAGTACGGCGGATTCGCCAAAGTTGGCGTTGACTTCCTCAACCACCAGTAGAGCTCGTGTAGATAAGGAAACCGCATAAAACAGTGGTGCAAAACGTTCAGGATACCGTGTGGGTTCAATGAGTGTTACGGTGTCTTCGCCTCGTTTGAGGTTATAGAGGGTTATGTCTGTTGAGGTTCCTTTTTTGGCAAGTGACGCGCTGTAGTTTGGTGAGCCAAGAACGGCTACGTTGAGGTTTCCCATAATCAAGACCCGAAGCATTGCAAAAGTAGCCCTAAGAGATAAGTCTTTTCAAAGAAAACCTAAAAGCCAAAACACTACATGATAATGTGAGGAAAGGTTATGTCACAAAAGAAATGCCCCGTCTGCAAAAAACCCTACATGTCCTTTAACAAAAAAAGCAAATACTGCAGCGACGCCTGCGCCAAAAAAGCCAACAAAACAAAATAACCACCATTTTTTCTTTTCAGCAACCCATCTATTTGGAGCCTATTAGAAATACAATGCAGAAACCATAGAGGGGAGGTCACCAATGACTCCTTTTCATACCGAAAACCAATCCACCAGTAACCACCGCTAAAGAAACGGTACAATCCTACAAACTCATGGTTTACGGCACAAACAGCTTCCGTTATTCTTATAAACCAACACCAATATTTACTTCAGACACGCACAGGAATTGGGGGCCGGTAGCTCAGCACGGCTGGAGCGTTCGACTGATAATCGAAAGGTCGCCGGTTCAAATCCGGCTCGGCCCACCAATCAACTTTTCCGTTCTAATGCAAGGCTAAACTGATTGTAAGCACGGCCAGCACAAACAGCGTCACCAAAATGTACGCCTTGTTTTTCTCCCAAACAAAAAACGCCACAGAAGCAATCGCGCGCATATAGGGGGTTAGGATGAGGATTATGATGCCTAGGGTCATGAATGTTAGGGCGGTTTCGTTGGCAAATAGGGATGTGACGGTTTGGTAGATGAAGGCAAAAAAGTTCTCCCCACTGATGTAGACGTTGTTTGCTTGGGAAATCTGTAGGTTGCCGTAGGATTGGAAGTATAGGGTGATGCCGATTATTTCAAAAATTACGCTTGCTGAGACTCCGATTATTAGTAGGTAGCTTATAGCGTTTTCAAGTTTGGATTCGCCATTGCCTAAACCTGACCCGTTCATAGTGAGGTCACTCCTTTAAAGAGCATCTGAACAATCAGCAAAACCACAATCACCATAAAGAGCACTTTGAGGTTACGGTCAGGTACCCTGTTTAGGAATCTTCCGCCAATGGACGCGCCGATTGTTACGCCGATAGCCATAGGCGCTATTAAGGTTAAATTTAGCAAACCAGAAAATAGGTAAACACTCACGCCGGCTAACGCGGTCATGCCGATTATGAAGTTGCTTGTGGCGCTGGACACTTTAGCGGGTACTTTTAGGATTTTTTCATGTATGATTACTTTGAATGCACCTGCGCCCAACCCAAGCATTCCTCCGGCAACCCCTGCCACAAACATTCCTAAGCCGCCCAGAATCGAGTTGGTTGATTTGTATTCTACGACTTGTTTTTTGGATGCATCATAGTAGCTTCCGTGCAGTCCCAGCCATTTGGAGAGTTTGTCTTGGGTTTTTGGGGGATGGTATTCTTCTTTGAGGGCGCTGCGGACATTAATGAAGGATGTGCAGAGAAAGCCTGCAAAGAGGAAGTATAGGAAAATGGGTGCGATGATAACTGTGATGGTTGCGCCCACGATGGCGCCAACTATTGTGAATGCTTCAAGAAACATGGCGAGTCGTATGTTGGCTATTTTTTCTTTAACAAATGATGAGGCACTGCCACTTGAGGTGGCGATGATGGCGACCATTCCTGCTGCGACTGCTTCTTTTACTGGAACCCCACAAAGAACCAGTATAGGGGTTAACATGCTGGCTCCGCCCAAGCCTACAAGAGAACCAACAAAGCCTACGCCGACAGAAATCAAGAGCAGAGTAAGCATGTCTATCAAGGGTTAAGCCTCATGTTAAAAAACAAGATGAAGTAATTAAAGACACGGGCTAGTTTGTTGGGTTACTGTTGGTTTTTTGGCTGTTTTGTGGGTGTAGTGATTTTTAGGTCTATCTCGATACTTTGTGCGGATTTCTTTTCGGGTTGCTGTTGTGATTGCTGTTTTTCTTGTGATGTAGGTTCTTTTTTGCGTTGTGAACCAAAGGTTAAGGCATAAACTCTTGAGATTTCTGCCCCGAAAAGCACAATTTGGTTGAGAATAAAAATCCAAAGAAGAATAATCATCAGTGACCCTGCTGCCCCAATTATAGTAGTTACCGTAAAGGTTTGGATGTAGGTCCCTAAAATGTAGTTGACCACAGTAAAGGCTATGCCAGTTGAGACTGCAGCCAGCACAACATCGCGCCATTCTACTTTTGCCTGCGGGAGCATTTTGTAGATTATGGCAAAGAGTAGCGTTGAGAGGGCAAAGGACAGGAAAATTTGCAGGGTGGTTATGGTGATTAAGGTTAAGGTTTGGTTGATGGAGAATAATCTTATGATGCTAAATAATGCTGTGGCAACTCCCGCCCATCCAATAACAAGCAACCCAAGAGCAGAAACCAGAAAGAATGGACCGATTTTTTCGCGTATACTGTATAGTAGTTTTTGTTTTTTAGGACGTTTAACATCCCAAATCAGATCAATGCTGTCTCGCAGGGTTGCAAAGGCACCAACTGCTCCAATTAAGGTGAAAAGAATCAGAAACAAGGAGCTAAGAAAGGATGAGAAGGGTGAGGCGGCGTTTTCGAGGAGTTGACTAAAAAGGTTTGCGACCGCGGGTCCTGCGAAGGCAGTTATTTGTTGGATGAGTAGGTTGATAGATTGGGGTTGGCCGTAGAATTGTTCGAAGATGGTTAGGATTATTAGTAGGAGTGTTGGTAGGGGTAGGATTATGAAAAAGGTTAGGGCACCTGCTCTGAGGGGTGAGTTGTCTTTTAGCCATTCTTTTAGGGCTTGTTTGAATATGATGATTAAGTCTTTTTTGTTCATTGGTTATCCGTTGAAAAGACGCTGTTGTTTGATTATTAGGTGATTGGGATATTTGTATGTTGGTTTAGGTTGTGTGGGGGTTATTGTAGTTGGCGTATTGTTGTGAGTAGGGCGGTTGGGGGGTTGTTTTTTGTGTTGCGTGTTTGTGTTTGGTTTATGTAGTCTTTTAGGCCTAGGACGATTAGGTGTTCGATGAAGGTGCTTCTTTTTTCTCTGCCGCGGATGTTTTCTAGTTCTCGGAAGAGTTTTTGGTCGACGGTGATGCTGATGTTATGCTTCATCTGTAAACTCCTTATACCTTGTATATTTGGTATACGTAATAAGCTTTATTAGCTTTACGCCACCAAATACACAGGGGACATTATGAAAACCCTACGCATATCCGACGACGCCCACCAAAAACTAACCGCAATGTTAGGAGAAATAACCGCCCAAACCATGAAAATGCAAACCTACACCGACGCCATTGAAAATCTCCTCGGCACAAGCGTCACCCTACCCCCAGAACTCCTAAACGAAACTCAAAGCTTCGTAGAAACAAACAAAAAACTAGGCTACACCAGCAGAGAAGAATTCATCCGAGACGCCCTAAGAAACAAACTCAACCTCGCCAAAGAACAATACGTCTGCATAGAAGTGCCCAAAGAAGAGTACGAGCGGATGCAGCAAGCAATAGAAGATTTAGACACGGGCTACTTGAGCGCTGATGATTTTGTCAACCAACAAATCCGTGCACTACTGGAAAAGCATGATGCCTACTTGAAAGAGGAAAGCGAGAAAGCATAGTTTGTTGATTAATGATTCATAAACGCTTTATAAAAAAACAGTAATGTTACCTTGTGTCCTTGATGAGAAAATCAAAGCTGGAAACCTACGAAGAAATTCTAAAAGCCCTAGCTGAGCAACCATCAACTCTGTCTGCCATCGCTTTTTCTTGCAATATGGACTGCACGATTCTGCAACAGAGAATGGAGTTTCTCATAGAAAGCCAGTTGGTAAACGAGGTAATCATGGGCAAAAAATGCTGCTACGCCATCACTCCTAGAGGCGCTACAGTTCTAAAAACCCTAACAGTCACCCGCCTGCTTGAACGTCTTCAGTCAACCGTAAAGCTTGCGGATGAAACCCTGTGCAGTCTTGAAGCAATAGACAACGCACAAAAGCTCAATGTAGCAGGTAAAAGCAAAAAGTATTAAGCCTCCAAATCATCCGAAAAGTTATGGCACAGATTACACCCCAAACAATTTGGGAATCCAGTCAAAGCAAACTCCAAAGTCTTCTTGATTCAGGTGTTCTTGCCCAAAAAAACAGAATAATCCGCTTCTACGCGCCCAGCTTCACCCACTACAAAACCAAATATTACTGCACCAAACCCAACACATTCCCAACAATCTCCATAACAGGCACCAACTGTAGCCAGAACTGCAAACACTGCGCAGGCAAAGTCCTAGAAACCATGCACTCCGCAACAGACCCCGAGCGACTATGGGAGTTATGCAAAAAACTTAGGGCTGACGGTGCAGAGGGAGTGCTAATCAGTGGGGGGTGTTTGACTGATGGGTCGGTGCCGCTTAAACCATTCATGGAAGTTATCTGCAGAGTCAAGCGCGAGTTGGGGTTGATGGTGTTTGTTCACACAGGAATTGTTGATGCTGAAACTGCGGATTTGCTTAGGATTGTGGGGGTTGATGCGGTGCTAATTGATGTTGTTGGCTCAGATAAGACCATAATGGAAGTCTTCAACCTCAAAGTTACAGTTCAAGATTACAAGGATTCCCTAAAAGCGCTACAAGATGCGGGGTTAAAAGTTGTTCCACATGTAATTGTCGGCTTAGATAACGGCAAGCTGAGTGGCGAGTTTGAAGCCCTCAAAATCATAGCGCAAATAAAGCCCGCGGCAGTCGTGATTATCGCATTTATGCCCATCCACAAAACCCCAATGCAAAATACGCCACCGCCCACGCCTATAGACATCGCCAAAGTCACCGCAGCCGCTCGCACCATGTTCCCTGAGGTTCCGCTGGTTTTGGGTTGTATGCGTCCAAAAGGCAAAAACCGCAAGGAAACCGACGTACTTGCGTTGATGGCGGGGGTTGATGGGATAGCGTTTCCAAGTGAAGAAGCGGTCAAGTTTGCTAAAGAGAAAGGTTACAATACAGTTTTTTTGCCTTATTGCTGTGCACAGATGGGTTTGGCGCCCATTCATTGGAAGAGCAGGGATTAGTCACTATCCTCTCTTAGGCTTCTGCAGGAGCTGGCTATTAGGACACAAATATGCTTGCCCCTGGCTTGTTTTGGTCTGGAGAGTGTTGTACCAAAGCTTTTAAATCAATCATAGCAACCAGTAACTTGGTGAAATAATGAAAAAAACCGCTGCCTCGGCAGCCATTTTGCTTTATGCAACCCTGCTAATTGTCACCGTTAACGCCCAAACCGAATCAGCCACTCCAGAACCTAACGTTGCAGCCAACATTTTTGGAACAATAATCGCCGTCGTTGCGCTGGTTGTAGTTATTGCCATCATCATTTTTGCAGGCTACAAGATACTCAAAAAGTGGAGCACGGGCCAGTCAGACTGAGCCTCTGCTTAACATTTTTTTACACATCACCAATGTCCAAGCACAAACCGCCAACCCCGAAACTGTTTCAGGAATAGCCACGTTAGGAACAAAGTGAAGGGTGAATTCTAAAACCCAAACCACTGCCGCAACAATTCCCAGCAGAACCGTGAAGCCAGCCATCCTGCGCTGACGTGAAAGCCACAACGCAAGAGTAAGAACAAAAAGCGCGATAGGTGCCAACACAAAAAATGCTACAGAAACAATGTAGTGGGTGGGGTGGAAGTTCTCGTTGAATATGCCTATGGCGGTTAGGGCAACTGTGGCGGCTGCAAACAAAAGACTTCCCGCCTTGCCCAAGTGTGACGTGAAATATGTGTATAATCCAAAAGTGGCAAAACAGAATCCCAAAATCCCTGCTACAATTAAGCCAGAGTTGAAAACTGGACCCGTAATACCTGAGACCACGCCAAGGTCACTTAGTGCATTGGTTTCCCAGTTAAAAGCTGGATAAGAAGCTATGGCAACTGAGATACAGACAAAAGCTACTATGGGCGTGGCGATTCCAGCGGCTGCGCCAATTTTTAGTTTAAGATTTTGTTGCATAATATCTTGTTGGCGGCTTGGTTTTTTATGGTTTATCCTTTGGCGGGTTATGCTTTTTCGTATTTGGAGTCTTCGATGCGTTTTTCTTCCAGTTCTTCTTCTGAAATGGTTGATGTTTGCGGTTGTTTTGTTTCTGTTGCTGGCCAGGTGATTGGGTCTTTTACGTATGAGTTCATGAAGCTGGTTTTTCCGCAGGCAGGACACGTTAAATTCCTCAGATGCAAAATGTGCACACCTGAGAAAGTGCGGGATGCATCAAATACAATGCCGCATTTGGGGCATCGGGCACGCATTAACCCGGGAGTTCTCATCAAATATAAGCGCACACCCACAGCTACAATCACGATTACTATAACGATGACGATTTCGGTTGTTCCGCCAAATATTTGAGCCATACCCTTCCCTAAAATAATTATTAATATTTAAAGAATCTGACAAAAAAACACAATCCTTCTAAGCCGACACAGGCATATACCTACGCAAGTTCTGCAGGGAATGCAACTTTTCTTTCTCACCAATTTTTGCTTCCTGCACAGCGCTTTTTAGGATATCAATGGATTGGTCCATGGCTTTGCGGTCAACAGGGAAAGGCACGCCGTCTTTGCCGCCGTATGCGTAGCTGAATTTTACGGGGTCGTGGTAGCTGGGTTTTTCGCCATAAATCAATTCAGCAACAAGCGCTAGTCCTCTTACTGTGGCGGGCCCCACGCCTTTTACCGCGAGCACTTCCTCGTAATTGTCGGGTTGGAACTCGTAGAGGCTGTTTAGTGTGTCCCAGTTAATGTTTCGAGGCATACTCAAAGATTGGTACGATTGCTGCCATGGGTCAGGGTTTGCGGGAAGAAAATCTCGTAGACTACGCTGTTCGGCTGGTTTTATGGTTGATTGGATGAGGTTCATGAGTTTACGTGGTGGGTCCTTGGCTAAATCGACTGATGCGTGTCTGGCGTTTTCGCTTTGTTTTGAGACCATGTTGAGGGCTTTTTCTCTGCGCACTGTTCCTATGATGGCGTTGTGGGGTTCAACCACGAAGTTTAGGGTTTGGTCGGAGAGCCAGTGGTAGCGTCTTGCTGTGCGGTCCTGTGCGCTCATGCCCTGCTGGATAACCGCCCACTTCTCATCTTTTGTTATCAAGAAAGCGTGATGATAAAGCTGATAGCCCGCTTGTATGGCAGTGTTGTCTACTTTGGCGGTTATTTTGCTTGTGTAGGTTAACTGGTCAATTGTGTCCTCAGAAAAACCAAATTTTTCACCCACTGCTACGATGTCGCTGGGGGTTTTTTTGCTGGTTTTGCCTTTTCCGCCGCAAACTGCTATGCCATGTTCCTGTGGCGAGAGTGCACCCTTCAGTATGCCTGTGACTACGGTGGTTACGCCGCTGCTGTGCCAGTCATACGCTAAAACGCACCCTAATGCTTGGAACCAGTAAGGGTCAGAGAGTTTCT
The DNA here is from genome assembly GCA_026014585.1 of Candidatus Bathyarchaeota archaeon. Taxonomy (NCBI): domain Archaea; kingdom Thermoproteati; phylum Candidatus Bathyarchaeota; species Candidatus Bathyarchaeota archaeon. The sequence continues at coordinate 92,723 of JAOZIA010000013.1, forward strand.
CAATGAAACGGGTTGTGCCCTGCTCTTCGATGATGACGTTTGCGATTTCTTTGGCGAGTTTTCGCATCCGCACGGTCAGCCATGAGGGTGCTTTTCCACCGTGCAAAGGTAAGCTGGCAACACCAGTTCGGTACATAATCTTCCTTGAATCTAGGGTTTTGAGCGGGATATATGGATTATTTAATGGAACCCCGCAAAATTTGGCTGTGGCTAAACAAAAAATCCATGCGGTTTGAACAAAGAAGCACCCATTAGTGACCTACCCCTCTTAGGAAAAACAACCCGCCATACGAACTGCAAAAAACGCACGCCAACACCACCCGTTACCTCTCCCCTCTAAGGTACCTGCATTCATCAACTATTTGGAGCCTAATAGGTTGGTGAAAAACGCACCCAAACAACAACTTTAAGCAACAAAGGTTGCGTTTCCCGCAGCCAAACCAGCACCCAACCACCCATAATAAACAAACAAAAAACGCTTCAAAGTGGATTGATACTATGAACTGAGACGCACGGGCTATGTGTCAAGAATTTTTTGTATTGATTCTAAGTATTCTGCTATTTTTTGACCTTGTTCGTTTAATGAGAATATGTCGTTGTAGGGTAGTGTTGTTTTTGTTTCGATTTCTATGAGGTTGTTGTCTTGTAGGTATTTTTTGGCTGAGTAGACTGCTTTTTGGCCTGCTGTGACATTGTTGATTATTGTTGAGATGTTTGATTTGGGGTGTTTTTTTAGGAATAGTATTACTCGGATGACTGCCGTTAATTCGTCAAAGCGGTCCACTGGGGAAGACATCTTTATCACCTTCAAGTCAGCACTTGATGTTTAATTGGTTTTTTCTCCGCGAAGCATAAGTTTCTCTAAGCTTAATATGCGCAAAGCTTATATTGTATCTTGGATGAAATAACGTCTAGGCGTAATATTCACTAAGCATAAAAACAGAAGGCTTAGAAAATGGAAAAAACTCAAATCACATCTAACCTACCGCATGAACTCAGGGTAAATTATCGCGTGAACCGTAAAAACTCTCCCCTCATTGAGCAGTTGAAGGTTGTGGCGGCGCTGAAACTTTGGGAGCATCGGGGTTTTCGGGATGCCCAGTTTGAGGTGCCATTGTCTTTTGGTGGACAGAGGGTGTTTGTTAAGGTTTTGGCGAGAAATGAGGATGGCGTGGTTGCTGTTGAGTGCTGCTCAAAGCTTATGTTGGGTTGGTTGCGTGGGCGGGTTGCACTGTTGCGTGGCTGTTTGCCAGCGGACACCTATCTTGTTGTTGTTTTTCCTTCGGGTGTAGGTGAGCGGGTTGATGTGACGGCGGGTTTGGCTGATGAGGTATGGGTAACCAATAAAGACAACAGCAAAGTGGAGCGAATGATGTTTATGTCGGTTTGCCATAGGGAATAAAGCCTGCGTGTTAGACGGGTTTAATAGAAATTGCCATAAATCTTTTAATGTTACTCCTTTATCTTGTTGTTTGATTTGCGGGGGTTCGTAGCCTAGCACGGATTAAGGTGTCGGCCTTCGGAGCCGGAGATCGTGGGTTCAAATCCCACCGGACCCGCCATTCTCTAATTTGTTCTGATTGGTTGTAGAGGTGGTTTCGGTAAGTTTTCGTCTCCCTTAAGCCTGCAAACCTGCCTTTAACAATGAATATGAAAACCCTGATGCTTATTCCAGTGTACAACTGCGGCAAAACGTTGTCTTCCCTGTTTAGTTTTCTCTACAAACTCAAGCCGCAGCCCGACCTCTATGTTTTTGCTGAAAACAACAGCACTGATGACACACTGGAGCGGGTTTGGGAGTTTAAACGACCGCACAAAGTGATGAGGCTCTGGTTCAAACAGGACGCCGTAGCAGTCAGCGACACTAAGTATGACCCGATTGCGCATGTGCGTCAGCTTCTTTTGACGTTCGCGAGGCGGTTTGACCCGGATTTTGCCATATTCTTGGACAGCGACGTTTACCCTCAAACCCGCGAGTTAATTGAGGAACTAACAGCTTGGAACAAAGACATAGTCGGCGGCGCGTATTTGCGTGTTTTTCCACAGGGATTGTTTGTGGCATCAAAGTGGAAAGCATGGGGAAAACCAGGACAATACATCATGCAGAAAAAAGTCACAATGCCTCTGGATGAACCAATGATGACTTCAGCGGGTTGTCTGTGTCTTAGCAGAAAAATAATTCAGGATAAGCGCATAAATTTTTATCCGGTGCAGCCTGCGGGGTCCAGCGAGGATTTTGGATATTGTCTGCAAGCCCGCAAACATTGTTATGATGTTTATTTGGATGGAAAAGTAAAACTTCATCATGTAATCCCAAAAAAAATCCCCATAAAACCCTGGTCGTATGACCTAATAAAAAAGCAGCCGGTCCCCTTTATTTATTAACTATCCCCTGATTTTTCATTGAGAAAGAAACCAGAGAATCAAAAGTGAAAACCAATCACCCAGAACAGGCATGTTTAACTAACTACTTTTAAGACCTTCTGTCCTCATCCTTTTAAAGAACCACAAAATCATAAAAAAGGTCGGACCTATTGTTTCTTATTTTGATAAGAAGAAAAACTAAGAATCTGAAAAATAAAAAATCGTGCTCTTAAAGAGCCACGATCAAATACACAATTTAAATCCTCTGAATAGCTGTTTTTGAGCCTTAGTTATACACTCCATTCGCCAAAGGTCGGTAGCGACGTCGTAGCCCATTTTCGAACACAAATAAAACTTTCAATCAATGATGCGTCTGAATAATAATCTGCAAGAGCATTCATTTGAACTGCTGATAAGACACCGTTTGCAATTCCAATACCTGCTTCTTTTCCTATAAAGTATCTGTCTGCATTAGCGAGATATGTTCCTAAACCGTTATTACCTGAGCTAAATGGAGTAGTGCTTCCAGACATAGGTGTTGAAACAGATGTTTTGTTAACATAAAATGTTGCTGTACCATCATACCCTGTGCAGGTTACACCGATGAAAACCCATTGATTAAGAGGCACGGACAAGCCTGACCCTGTAGTTGAAATAGCCATTTGATTTAGAACCAGATTTCCAGAAGTGCTGAATATCGCCAAAGCTGGTGCATACGCATTAGAACCTCCGATAAGAGTTAAATATCCACCCGAAGCAGGATAAGCAGTGATATACACGTACCCCCACATTGAGAATGCGTTAGTGCCAAATGCTGTTATTGATGAACTTAGCATTATTTTGTTAGTGTCATATGCTTGTCTTGCGTTTCTGTTTATCCATTTGCTATCAGTTATTGATGTTCCTGTTGCGGTACCTGTGTTGCCGTTACCGCTGTAATCTATCGCCGGGACACCCTCATCGAGCTTCAAGCTTAGAAATGTTATAGAGGCAGTCGCTGTGGGACTACAAGAAATTCGTACTCTATAAACTGTGGACCAGTTAATACTTCCATAAGCTACAGTGGGATTACTTTTGTCGAATACTATAGTTTTTTCTCCCACGAAATCATCAACCAGATTGTATCTTACACTATCAGTATCAGCAAGATACCACGCTGTGGATTCGTTATGACTTGTGAAAAGAATACCGTATGTTTGATTGCTACCGGTTCCGATAACTTTTGCTCTTATTACCGACCCGTACGATAAGTCTAATGGTGTCGGTGAATAACGTTTCCATATACAAACTGAGCTATCGTTGTTTGAATTATCGATAGTAAATACTCTTGTTTCTGTGTCATAATCTATACCATAAGACGAGTTATTGCTACCATTTGTTACTGCTGTGAACTGTGAAAGATCAATATTTAATGGGTCGACTTCTTGGTCTTCTTCATCTAGTGGCCAAGCACCTACAACATTGTCGATTTTATTTATGAATACATCATCAGAGCTTACATCAACGGCGGCAGGGTTGTTATATGCTGCACGGATTGTTTGGTTGACATCCAAATCCTCAGATATTTTTACTGCAAAAACCGCCCATTCTCCGTCAACTTTGCTGCATAGTTTGTACGTGTAGGGGGTCGTGCTGTTGCTTGGCAAGAATCTTATGTCGCCAAAATCGGTGCGGCAGTTGCTGTTGCAGTAGAATTTGGCTATGGTTTCTTCGTTTAGGGTTTCGGTTCCATCAGTTCCGCTGCCATAGTACGCTTTAAGGATCACCTGATAATCTGTGCCTGCACCAGAGCCAGCAAAAACGTCTAAAGATTTAGAGCACACCCAACCCTCAGGTAACGCATCCATACTCTCAACAATATAATTCGTTTTCGAATACGGATTATCCAAAACAGCCCCAAGCTTTCTGCCGCTAACAAAGAAATGCCCATACTCATCAGAAACACTCGCATTAACCCCAAGCGATATTCCAACACCACCAATAGCAGCTGAATTCTTTGTATGACTAAACTGTATAAATTCGCCGTTTACTGTTCCATCGATGTACATGCCTGTACAGTTCTGCGTCGAGATTACACTGGCAAAAATGTGCGGTGTAGTCAAAGTGCAGTCTGTGCCAACTTCGATGCCCACCAAGTTTTCCTGATCAGCAAGAGCTATGGATACACCATCGATGTGGGTACTGTTAAAAGTTCCAGAACCGTTACTGTAGAACTGGATACCCTTAGTCACATTTTCCATCTGAACGTGTTCAATCGCATTTGACTCCGATGAATTGCCAGTGTTAGCTCGAATTCGCATACCCACATCAACATCTTTAATCGACACATTGTTGATGTTGCATCTGCTGACATCGTTGAGTTCAATTGCAATCTGAGACGTAGTCGAGTTATCGCCTTCAAGAACAATATTTTCAAGCAACGCATTTTTCCCAAATTCGCAATGCGCATTATTTCGCACTCGAATAATTGGATTTGCTGTAGAATGAATAATGGAAGATCTGCTGTCAACACCTTGTAAAATGCCGTTAGATTCTAGCTCTATTGTCTTATTGACGGTTGTTGTGCCTTCACTAAAGACATGACAATTATTAGTTATTGTTTCCATTTTAAACACTCCTTAAACCGTTAAATTGTAAATATCAAGGTCGTTGCTGGGTATGGACGGACTTATCTGGTTAAGAATTTGCGCTGAAAGATTTCCAACTTTGATGTTATATATGAAGTTGCCCTTTGTAGCTACATGAGTTCCTACAGATGCATTCGGTGTTAGCACCATTCCGTATCCAGCTGAAACTCCGTCTAATTGTTCTGTGGTTTGCTTGATAAAAGAATTTTTTATTGCACCGCTTATACGTATCCCACATGCATCAACTGCATTGGCTTTTAGCCAAGTATTAGATACGATGCATGAATTATTTAGTGTACCTCCCCAAAGTTTAATTCCCGCATCAGAATTTCCGGCATTGTTAAGGTTAATTCCAACATCAACTATGCTTATAAAATTAAAATTTCCGCTGTCTTCTAGTGAAATTCCAGTTGTGACTGCTCCGCCGTCATTGCCTCCACCCATTTGAATATGGCTTAAAGTATGTCCTGCTTCGGTAGGATGAATCACTATACCTTTTCCAAAGGTATATTTTGGTAAACCTGTTAGTTTATAATATGAAATCATTACGTTTTGAATTTTGCAGTTTTTTACTCCTTTTTTAATTTCTATCGCAGTTTGACTAGTTCTATCCAGATTTGGATATATTGATAGATTTTCGATTGTCACATTGTTGCCTGCAACAGTTATGGCTGCAGGTTTATCAGGTGCATTATATGCAAAAGACATTTTTCCATTTCCCTTGTATCCATTAAAGGTGTCTCCTGTTTGCAGGTCGCCCTGTGGTTCATTATTATATCCATAATTTGTCATGTTTTCACCTTTAACATCATATGCCCTTCTACATTAAATAAAAAGAACGAATATTTTCAGAAAAGATGAAGTAATGCTTTTTTTCGATGAATGAGCATTAATGCCATTATTAAAGCTATTAATGTTATAGCGAATATAATCCCAATAGTTGCCCAGTTTTCATTTTCATGTTCTTCAAAGTTGGATTGTGCGTATGCATATTTCAAGTCTATAACATTATTGCCGTGACCAACATATCCTGAAACAGTATTAAAAAGTACATGCGGGTTATCATTCGAATCCAAAGCAAGAGAAAACGGACCAAGACCCCCAAACGTGTTCGCGTTTGTTTGCTCTATAAAC
>JAOZIA010000014.1 GCA_026014585.1 Candidatus Bathyarchaeota archaeon
AAATACACGTTTGCGTCTCCTCCAATTACATTAGCGCTATTTGACACAAAAGAAGCCTTGTTTAACACGGCACCATTCAACCCTCTATTGACGCCCAATATGTGGTCAAATAACCCAGTATTGATCAAAATACTTCAAGAATACTTTAACAAAGAATGGCAGGAAGCAAACGAAGTGAATTAGCAAAGAAGAAACGTTTAATTACAAAAAAACAAGCCAGTTAATTATCAATTCACCACCTAACGAAACTCAAATCTTAAATCACAGAGAAAGCTGAAATAAAAAATAGGAAATACCGTTCCATAAGGGTTCGCTGGGGCTCCGGAACACAATAGGAGAGAAGAAATGAAAAACCAACAAGCAAGTTATAGCAACCTCGCTGCTTCAGAGAAAAGTTTCTGCGATTCCTTATTTTAAAGGCGAATCAGCGGTTAGAGACAAATTGCTTTTTAGACAGGCATTTAACTTGCATAAGAGGGAAAATAGCCCTGAACAGGACAAAGACACCTGGCTCAAGTCAGTAAATGTCCGCCAAGTAACTCTTCAGTTTAAAGAATGCTTGGGCTTGCTCAAAGATTCTCTCTTCGGTTTCAGAGGGGCTAATCGGCAAAGTCTCTTTTATGAAAGCGGCTAACCTGCCTGTCCAGAGAACCTGCAAAGCATCCACCAAAGAAGTCCGTTTGTCAGGTTCTGCCCTATGGAAAGCCGCGATAAAGGAGTAAACGGTTTTTGCCCAGACATCAATCGGGAAATGGACGTCGGATTTATCAAGATTTTTAAGCGTTTCAAACTCACGCAGAAACTCACTGCTCAAAATGGAGCTGCAGAGACTGCGGTGTTCGTCGCATCTTTTCTTGTACGTGCTTATCATGTTTTGCAGGTCTATGGGTATTGGCGGCTGCGAGTTAACATGCTTCTCTTCACCCTCCATTGTCACGGCGTCGACACCTCGAATTTCTTTCCAAGCAGGCTCGTACTGTTCAATGCAGGTGAACATGGTGCCGATAACTTGCCTGAACATGGGTGTTAACTGTTTGGTTGGGTCTTTGGGGTCGTGGTCTTTGATGCCTAAGAACGCCTGTTTAACTTCAAAGCCCTTCGCCAAAGCGGTGTGTGTCTCAAAGATGTCCACGCCGAATTCGCGCACGGCAGGCAACTTCCACAGTGGCGAATCCAGCAGTTCATTCACCAACCCGTTAGAGAGCCCGAAGTCACCGCCGATTGGTTGCCTTACGTTTTTGCCGTAAAGGCTGGTTGTAACTGGGTAACAAAGAAAATTTGTTATGGTTCCGTCGTATTTGCGTCTGTTGTAGTAGGGAACAACAAGCCCTGTTCCAGACAGCACTGGAGAAAGCAAAAGATTCATCCATTCAGGAGTGATGCTTCGCAAGTCCGAGTCGACCAGCGCCACAGCTTTCACCCCCAAGTATCGGGCAGCTTCAAAAACAGCTTTTATGGCAGACCCCTTGCCTGCAATGCCCACGTAAATGGCGGGAATCAGGTCCATACTGCTTGGCAGATGCACCGTTTTAACCGACGTCAAGGTTCCATCTACAGATTTTCCGTCGGAGACAAAAATTACGGCGCGTTGGTTTGGGAAGTAGGTTTCTAAGCCTTTTACAACTTGGGAGATAACGTAGCTTGCGGTGAGTACGTTGTTGTATGAGGGGATACCTACGAGTAAGTCGGCATGTTTGATTTTTTCTATGTGGTCACATGCTTCGGTTGACAAGGCGGAGTCTGGTTCAGTCAGCATTCAACACACGGACGGATATTACCGTTTCAAACATCACTTTTATTTATTTACCAACAAAACATGAAAACTTGAAACAAATAAGCGCAGAAATTTTTCAAGAACGGTTAAAACTTTGCCCAAACAAGTTACTGAACAGCGCAAATACCTAAAAAACAAAAATCCAAATAAACAGCTTTAGCTTTACCAGCAACCCAAGCGTAGCGAAAAAGTGAAAAGCAACCTCACAATGAACCTATTGTAATAATGGTGACTTAAAATGAGCGAAGAAGTAAACATGGCAACCATACAGCTAAATGGCGAAAAACAAAACTTCATTCTCGACAAAAAAGACTTCAAAACAGGCAGCAAAGGTTTCTACGGAATGGGCAAAATGGTAGCTGGAGGCAAAAAATACCAAGTTCAAATTCAATGCGTAGAAATCGGCTCCAAACCTAAAGAACAAGGAAAATAAATCAGCTTTTAAGCGCTTGCGTTAAGCAGGCTTCTTTTCATTTTCTTAAAAATAAGAGTAGGAAAAAGAAGATTTTAGAGTACTGAAGCTTTAATCAGCGTTATTGTCTGTTGGGGTTGGCTTTGTTCTCCAATGGGGTTAGTGGTTACGGGTACGTTAGCTATTGCGTCAACCACTTCCATGCCGCTGATGACTTGACCGAAAACCGTGTAGACGCTGTCGAATTTTGTGCCTTCTTGGTCTATAGCGTTGTTGCCGTTGTCTACGAGGTTTATGAAGAACTGGCTGGTTGCGGAGTCGGGTTCGTCAGTCTTTGCCATGGCTATAGTGCCTCGGATGTTACGGTTGTCATTGCCGATTTCGTCAGGTATAGTTGCGGGTTGAGGGGTAACTGCGCCGCCTTGAATCATAAAGCCCTTGATAACGCGGTGGAAAACTGTGCCGTTGTAGGAGCCTGAATTAACCAAGTCCACGAAGTTCTGAGCCGTGATGGGTTTGTCGTCTCGCATCTGAACAATAATGTTGCCCATGGAGGTCTCTAAGAGAACTTGGGTGCCGTTGGCGCTGTATTCACCTTCGGGCGAAGTCAAAGCGGGCGCGGCAGTGGGCGTTGGAGTTGCTGTTGGAGTTGGAGTGGGCGAGGGAGCAGGAGGCGCTGGGAACAAGGTGCCTTGACCAAGCACTAAAACCGCCGCTACAGCCACTAGGGCTATTCCGACGACGCCCAGTATAATCATGTTTCTCTTGTTTTTGGCTTTAGTCTGAGGATTGTTTTTGCCCCATTCAGGCTTAGCCTGACTTTGGCTTTTCCGATATCTACGTGAACGTGGCATGCTCAAAAGTAACGGAGCTATCTTTATTTAAACATTTCAAAAGCTGCCAAATCAAAAGCAGGCTCCACCCAAAAGAAGAAACATCAGCACACACATTCAGGGACCTACCCCCCTATCGTTTCTGCATACAATTACTAATAGGCTCCAAATAGGCTGCTGCTTCCAACGTAGATAAACAGCCCGATGTCGGGGCAGCAAACAAAACCTAAATATCAATGAACCGCTTAAGAATCCAAGAAACACCCGCGGGCTGGTAGTTCAGCTGGCATGAACGCTTGACTTGCACTCAAGAGGTCGGGGGTTCAAATCCCCCCCAGTCCACCACTTTTCAGTAACAGAGCTTAAAACAGAAGTATTTACTTCCACACGTTTACTTCCATTTACTTCCAACATCTTTCGTATCTGAGAAGGATTTACCTTGTGGTATGTGTAAATTCTCTTACCTTCAACATATCCTTGATAATGCTGTATTCTAAAACTATTACCTCTTTGCTGAAATACACCCTCAATTCCACAAATTGGGCATTCAATCTTTGTCATTTTACGTCCCTGAACTCCTGAGTAGCATACGTTCTATATAACGTTCATTAAAACAAATTTTGTGAGCCTTGTGCTTAGATGCTTATTTCTGCTAATCAGCCTCTAGAACAGCTTAGTTATATGCCTTATAAACGCTGAGAAAGGCTCAGATATATCATTTCTCTGTGCATCATTACAGATTTTTTAACATTGAACATAAACTCCCCAATAATTAATGCTCTAGTCACCACCCCCTAAAGGTAAAGTAGTTAAAACAAAATCAAACAAAAGAAAGGATGAGGGATAGAACAGCATCTGGCACAGCTGGGCTTTAATTATGTTAATACTGTGAGTGATTTTTCAAATAAGATACCCAGAAAAGCGTCAATAGGGCTCAAAAGTAATCCCTTGACTGCGAATATACACTAACTGGCATTAAGTGCATTGATTCTCATCAATTGTAGGATTTTTTATCCCATAGCCAATTATCAACAAATATTCCAGTAAAAAAATATTCAACGCCTGCATACTTAGCAAAGAACTTAAGAAATTCATGAGTAAAAAGCTCACTTGGTGATTTTATAAATCCAAAAGAAAGCGCTTCAGTGACAGATTTTAGCTTAGGTAACTTCTCAAGAGTTTTTTCATCACTTAGACCACTAAGTCCAATAAGGTCTTCCGAAAACAAACAAGCCAAATATGATTCACGCAACATAGTAGCAGCTTCAGTTCTTAAGAACTTCTCAACTCCATCATCTTTTTCTAAAAGAGTGTAAGTCAACCGACATTGAGAGCATTTATCACCACTATCTTTGACGTACACTTCAAGCGGTAAGTCCAAACATTTGTTTTGAACAACCCCTTTATCGAGCAAATAGAAATTACTTACAGTTGATGCTAATCTCTCAACAAACTTGTCTGACAGATCTTTAGGGATTTTCTTCCACAAAGAACAGAATGGAATTACTTTTTCATAGGTTTGCGCTGCAATTTCTCTATAACGACTACTCTTAGACTTGGCAAATTTTTCATAAGCAGTTAAGAACTCAATAATTCTTTTTTTAACAAAGGTTTGTTCGTTTTCCTCTGCGCCTTTATATCTTAAAAACCAAATTACTCCAGGAAACGTCAGCCAAATTAAAAACGAATCTTCAGATTCAGTTACCATCTTCAAATCCTTAAGCTGATTAACGGCTCGTCTTGCTTGCTCAATATGCAATCTCTTTCCTAAAAGATGCGAATCACCTCTAGGCAAGTTTTCAGAATTAATTTCTAGTCTCAATTTCGTTTTTGTGTTGGGACCATTAAGTCCCAATGCTAACAAAACATGTCTATGATGGTTGCTGAGTTTAAAACCAAAAAGGCATTCATCAGATAAGAGAGAATCTGCTGGTCCTCCAAAGACTTGATGAACAGCCATATTGGGCACAGCAGTGTTTCCATACATTTTCCTATTTAAGTTTTGTTAAAAAAGCGCGCGTATTTTGTGAGCCTCTTTTGAAAAGGTTGTTGCCAATTATAGTAAAGATAAAAAATGTCAAAAAATGAAAATATTGACACAATAAACATCGAAACAATAATCCAACAAAACAGCCTTCAATGGACTAGAATCCATCCAGCTTTAGATTTCACTGCTGAGCATGCATTCGTAGGAAACAAAGAAGCGACAAACAACATACCAAACACTTTCCTGATCAAAGATGACAAAACACTTATTCCGTGTGCTCCCATTGACTTAGCAAATCAAAGGATAGAACTCCAACCACCCAGATGCACCTCTTATCCAAAATGGTCTGAAGAAAGCATTACTAACTACCTGCAAGAAACAGCCCCAACTGTTGAACCAAACGAACTATACCAAGAAACAAAAAACCCTTTAGTAAACTACATGGACCTACCAGACGAAAGACTCTACGACTACCTTGCACTCTGGAATATAGGCACCTACTACTTTCCACTATTCAACAGCTACCCCTACGTCTTCTTAAACGGTCCCTCAGAAAGTGGGAAATCAAAACTCATGACCCTATGCAGTTGCTTAAGCTTCAACGGAAAATTCAGCCTACACACAAACACCCCTGGCATCTTTAGAATGATTGACAGAAACAGATGCACTCTGTTCATTGATGAAAGAGAAGCAGTTTCAAGCAGACTTAACTCTGAATTTAGAACAATGTTGCTTGGTGGCTATAAGAGAGGCGGGCTAGTTCAAAGGATGATCTGGCGCGAAAACGACGATGATTATATACCAATAGACTACCCCACCTATTCCCCAAAGATGCTGGCAAACATTGCAGGCATAGACAACGTCTTGGAATCAAGATGTATGACTATTCACATGCAACGAGGAACAAATGTTGAAAAGACAACGCGTGAAGTTAACATTAATGATACTTTGTGGCAACAGATACGTGACAAACAGTTCCTTTTCCTAATGGACAACTGGAAGATGGTGAGACAAGCGTACACTGACGCAGAGGCTGTTGAAGGGATATCTGGAAGAGCTTGGGAGCTTTGGAGACCCATGTTTTCTTTAGCTACACTCTTTGGTGAATCAACACTTGCCAACATGAGGACTCTTGCTTTGGAAACTGTTGCAGAGAGAAGACTTGATAATGCTGATTCACATGAAAACTTGCTTATTGAAGCTTTGCAGACAGCAGTTACTGAAGACCAGTGGTACAGTTTAGGTGAGATTAAGCGTGTCTTTGCTTCCCATCTTGAAAATGGTGGCTGGGTGAGTGAACAGTATATTGGACGTATGCTGAGAAGCTTTGGGTTTAGAAACAGACGCAGAATGAATCATGGCTTTGAATATTACATCACAGTTGAGACAGTTGCGCGTTTAGCTCAAAGTTCTGGAGTTGCATAACATGGACACAAGTGTATTTAGTGAATGTAGTGTATCACTTGGGATGGAGATACCTGGCAGAGCGTGGTAAAATAATGAGCAAAGATCTGAAGTTTTTCCGTGAAGGGGGTTTAAAGCTGGAGAATGAAGCAAGCAGTCTTTAATCAATACATTGGATTCAGCAGCAGAAATCTTGCTTAAGCAGGGTAAGTTATAAGCGAGCAGGAATGTTCTATCATTTCCCATTTTTTTGAGTGCTAATCCTAAAACAGCATGAGGTGAGATGTCTTGGAAGAGGAACTTAGGCAGATAATAGGAAGAGAGGAAAGGCAAGATGAGCCTAAATCGCTTGAAGAAGAATTTGAACAAGAAGAGTTAGAAAGGGAAGCTGAAGAGGAAGAAGAATCCAGTGAAGAATAATTGAAACTGGAAGTTGAATAACTTCTAACCAACCCCTTTTTCTCTGTGAGCACTAAATGTGGTGTGTTTCCCTGCTGTATCTACACTACCTACACTACATTCACAAACTACCCTGCCTCATTTTTTTGTATTTTAGAACTAAGGATGCAACGCTGCATCTGTGGGCTATGTATTACATACTATACATCTTCTCATTTCCCTAATAATAGAATCTTAGCAATCTCCCATTTGGCATTAAATGCCGTACGGTACGGCATTAGAGTTAGGAGTGGTTTTACTTTCACCTTTTCAATTTGTGATTAGAAAATCAAATGGTGCCTATGGGTTTACCTTTTACTCAGACCATGTTGTTTAGGCTATGATTATTCGCTATGTATCTGAGGCTATGTATCTAAGTGTACTAGTGTATATTCCCTTTATTGATGGAAAACTGCTTACCGCAAGGTCACGGTTGTAGAAAACTCATGATATATGAGCAAACAAATTTGTCTGCTATGTAATAATAGCATTTACCCCATCCAGCCGATTACTATTTTGGAAACAGTATTGACCATTAGGTCAGGGTGATTCTTCAAGTAATTCGCTACAGAATAAGATAAATCAGTAAATATAGAGTTTGAACTGGAAATTGAGCTAACAACTTGCTCGTTTTGTGGAGTATAAGCCCAACCGTCAAAAACAACTGCCGTTATGAGTTCTTTGGGTCCGTACTTAAAGGCAGAGCATTTCCATGTATCTGACGTTTGAGATGCCCCTCCATCTTGCCTTGGAACTAAACTTGGGAAATCAATCATATGCGTAGCTATAGGTGTTGAAGTATCATCATCGGTATAGACAAGAAGAAGCACACTTGTACACACTGAAGGAACATCGCCTCTGTTTGTGAGTGTAACGGTTATTTCCCCATATTCATCAAAAAACCAACTGGTTTTACAATTAATGGAAACATCAAAAACTGGGTTAGGCATATCAACTACAATACTGGCTGGAACAGTTTGCCCAGATTCAACAGTAACAAATTGCCTTTTCTCCCCATAATGAGGAATCACCAGCATCAACTCTTGACTCCCAGGCTCTATGTCATCAATCTTTAATTCGCCTTCATCATTAAGATAGCCTCTATCCACCCCACCCAAAACAACATGCACGTAACCGCTGTCAACTTTTCCAATTGGCTTTCCAGTTCCTTCATCAGTTAATTTTATGAAAACTGAACCATTAGGCATTGACTGGAAAATGCCTCTTTGTGATGCCCCTTGCGAAAGCAGGACAACTGAGACACCAATCACAATCACTAAAACAACGACTATTACTGCTAGTATTCCTCTTCTCACTTTACTTCCCATTTATTCTTTATTTCCGTTTTGACCATTTAAAACTTTTTACGCAACAATTTTTTAACTTTTATGCTGTGACCAACAAAACTATGATTAAAATCAATTCTTAATCTGAACAAACTATTTTTTGTTTAAAGTTAAGTCGTTGCAGAGGATTAAGGAATGTAACAAGACCGAATATTGAAATGCACTTTATTTTGAGTTCTCCACTGCACATTGGGCATTTCACGGGATAGTTATACCTTTTTGCATTAAAGTCCACGGGCATAGGAAGCAAGCCAGATACTGCATTTTGGGCAGTGTAAGTATAGTCCGCCAATGGGTTTACCGCATGCATCACAAGATTTAGATAAATTCAACTTTTCAGGCAACAGTTACTCTAACTGAAACTTTAGACAGCGAAGGAACTGGATTAAAGTGGCAAATCTTTAAAGTTAAATTGCACAATAATGGAGACTTATGCTAACAGTTAAAGGACTTACTCATCACCTTTTCCTTATCCGTTTAGAGCGATTAAGACACAAGAAATTGCACAAACTTCCAGGAGTTTAATACTGGTGGTATTATGCCTGTGATGGCTTCCGATAAGTTACTCTCAGTTCTAAACGTATTTCAGCCATTGCTGAATAGCATTGACATAAGGACAGTTGCCATCAGAAACCCCTCAAATAATATATGGACGAATCTCTTAACGTCTGTTTTTGTAACCAACAAAACCGTTGAGACCGTACTTGTAGAACATGAAAGGCTTCCCACAATTAGGAATAATGATTTCATGCTCCTTTTTAGAGCAGAAGCCTTTGACCTCAAAATATTCAATGAGTTCGTTGAAGGTGCTCTCCGCTTCTACTTACCTGAAGCAGGAGACATTAGAATACCAGTAAGGAAATTTTCTCCTTTGGACTTGAAAGTGTTGTCCTCCCGAAAAAGGATGAGAGAGCAGATTAAATGGGTAATAAATGCATCAGGAGGTAATCAAGAACCAGATAGAAGCAGTCTATGGTCTATTGTAAGCAATCAGCATTTGGAGGCAAAACGATGGACTTATTCAGGCGTGATAGAATTACTGAAAGATGTTCTTGACATAGACAATATATCATCTGGAGACGGCAGAGATTTTGAGATAACTGTTTTTAATGATATCAAACTACAAAATGCCCGCTTTGTTGGGAAAGCCTTCCAAGTTGAAGTTGTTAAAAGCAATAATTTAGAAAGATTGCAGTTAAACTTTAATCTCCAACGAGAAGATGCACAGGGTTATTCTCAACGAACTATTTGGAGAACCATTACTTCAATAGAAGACGGTAAACAACAGGAAAAAGATAACTCGGACATTGTTAAAATAGTTGTAACTCCCTCCAGTGTGCTTCCTTTTGACCATATGGATGTAGAATTAATTCATAGTGACGCGCCATTTACTATTGATGACGTATGTGCGAATGCCCCCTTAGAAAACGTGGTTGAGCCTTTACTGAAAACTCTTAGTGCATTTTGTTCCTTTGAAGATTTTAAGAATATGCTACTGGAACCTGAACATTATGGTAAACAACCACAAAAAATCTTTGAAAATGCAGTGACTTGGCTTTTATCGTTAGCTGGTTTTTCTGCCATCCACTTAGGAGTTGAAATTAAAACACCCTATGGCAAGAAGTCGTTTGATACACTGAGTGCTGTTGAAAGTAGCCATAACATTGGAAGCGCTGACATTATTGCCTATGAAGATAACAAGAGGGTTTTGCTTATAGATTGCGATATTGGTCCACTTGACGACAAGAAAATAGGTATGCTGTTAGAAACAAGAAAGCATTTTGAATCTTCAAACAACTTTGGACAGGTATCCTTCGTTCCAGTTCTGTGCACGCCAAAAGATTGCCAAAAACTTGAAAGGAGAGGAGTAATAATTTTTGACAAAGGGATTCTTGAAGATGTTTTTGAAGATTTATTAAAAGGTAACCGAAATTATGCAAGAGAAAATATAATTGAAAGAGTGGCAAACACAATTGATTCAATTGAAATTTACTAGCCTTTTGGCTAAGTTAGCAGAAATAACCCATTGATTGAGCTTGGATAAACGGTGAAAGCAGTGAGCAAAGATTTAGCTCAAACGGAACTGTTGTTACAAGAAAAAGTAAGGACGCCAACGAGTAAAGATAATGAAAACAGAAAAAGATGAAAGGATATTTCAGTTAGATATTATGAAAATCAACATCTGTTCAGACCGCTGTCACGCAAAACTAACAACTAATCTTTCAGCCTACATTGCGTTTCTTCTGGGATTCTTTGTTCTCTTCTACACTTTATTTTATGAAAATGTAATAACTATGTGGTGCTATATGCTGGCATAATAACAGTTTCTTTAGGAACAGTCTATTTGGCAAAAGAAACAAACAAGATATACAATAGAGACATAAAGAAACTCTCCAAAATGATTGAGGAAGTAAAAGACGGAAAAGAAATGCCTGATTTAGAAAAGATTATTGGAAGTAACTCAAAAAAGACAAAAATACTTTCCCGACACAGGCATTGAAGCTGTTGTTTTTACAGAACTATATGTATTTCTTTATTATATCTTCCAGTTCTTTTGCTTGTTTGTGATATTCTTTGCTGCTTTCAATTTCCTCGTCTATGGCAACGCTTCTGATGAGTTTATCTTTTGCGTCTATTAGTCTTGCAGTTCTTTTCCTTAAGTAGACCGCTATTACTTCAAAGCCATTGGATTTTAGCCATTTTATAGGATTGAGGAAGCACGATTTGTTTAGCTTATCTTCTGTCTTGGATTTCTGATAGACGCCGAAAGGGATAATTAAAACGTAATCTGTTCCAGCAGCTTTTTCCTCACAGATTTGTATCCTTCTCTGTATGTTGTTCTTAACATCTGTTGCCTCACAAAAACCTTCTAATTCCTGTGGAGACCCCAAGCTAACGGCAAAGATTTTTCTCCCTTTGAGGGTTCTTTCAAGTAATTGAAATGGCTTAAGTCTGCCTGTGAGTGGCAAACCAAAGAATGCTTTCAATGTTTTAGTTTTTCCAGCCTCGTTAGTTCCACATAAGAGCACGATGGTTTTCATATGAATCAAACCAAAATAGTCATCTTAAAAGATAAAACTTTTGCTAAACAAAAGACACCAGTTAATGGGTTTGCTTTGTCTAGCAAATACCTGAAAAACTAAAACTTTATTTCCCCTTTATTTATCAACTCTTTGACTTTAAGGACTGAGTATTGTACGGCGTGACTTCTATCTGCAAAGTGTCCTTGTTCCACCTGCTCATCTATCCAGTGAACTAGGTCCGGCAATATGCTTACAGTCAGTTTGACTTTTACCATTTAAATCCAAAAGCAGTATAATCTAACCCCTCTTTAGGGCTTATCCGTATTTGTAAGCAATTATAAGCAAACGTTATATTGAGAAATAGCGTAACTGGTGGCTTAGGGAGAAATATGGCAGCAAAAGAAAACTCTTTACCTATTCAAAGTGGCAAGATAATTGCCATATCTTTAGTTGTAATCGTTAGCTTTGTAGCTATCATGGCGTTAGCTTTGTCTAATACTGCTAGCACGCCAGGCACCAATCAAGCAACCTTTCGCATTGTAGTTCAATCAGACACCAGTTGGTCTGGCTCTATTGGGGGAGCTACCGCTTCTAAATCAGTTCAAGGAACAGGCAACACTGCTTGGGAATCAAAACAAACAATGGCAACAGCAGTAATACAAAAACAAACAGACTGGGGACACCTCACAGTAAAAATACTAAAAAACGGTGAAGTTGTAGCAGAACAAAGCACACAAGCTGACTATGGAGTAGTAACAGTCTCAGCAATATCCTAACCCCTTCATTTTCTATTTTTGAAAATATGAAAAGGTAAGTTTAGTCTTCCACTATTACTGTTATCTGTAGCCTAATAGCAAGAGGACTAAATTAAATTTTAAAGAAGTACCACAATACATGTCATAATGTGACAAAGAGGTGTTTATTTATAAAACTTTTAAGCAGTAACAGGTGATAGAGACTTGATGGCTATGGCTGAGGAAAAACAAAATAAAGAAAATACTTCAGTCTTTGATCCAATAAATTCGCTAACAAAATGGCACCCGCAGTTTCTAAGAGCCTTCAAAGAGTCTTCACCTTTTGTAGTAGTAGGTTCTTTATGTATTGCAGTTTCTGCATTTACACAGCAGGCTTTTCCACAGGCACAGGCATACTCTTTAGCCGCAGCAACTCTCTTCCTAATTGCGTTCGTTACATCTTTGCTTTTTAGGTTTTTTAATAGTGAAAAATTCTCTCCCTTAGATTCCATGTTAGCGGTTTCCACTTATGTTTCAACTGCAATAGCAATATTAATGCTGTTTATTGCTGTGAGTGTCTTTGGGCAGAGCATACCAACAGTTTCCGATACTGTATCTGCAATACCGCACATAATCACCGCTTTATTCTGTGGGATGCTTTCCTACCTTATGTATAAGAAAAGATATGCGCTGTACACCAAGCTAAACTCTAAATGGTTCAATTACGGCACTCAATTAGCTGTGGGTGCGCTATTTTTCTTTATGGTTACTGGTTTATTCTTTGGAATAAATGCATATTTCAAATTGATATCTGACGAAATGCAGACAATACTGGTCAGGATTGTGTCAGGGGTTTCAATACTTTTAACTTCATTGTATATTCTTCCCCTCATTGTCAGACTAGAAAAGTTTAACAAGTCAAAACCAAAAGTTTAACCGCTTATCTGCTTTTTATCCAAAAATAAGTTGATTACTGGATTCACTATAAGAAAAATCTGAAAAAATGAATCATAACAAGGCTTTATTTGCGTTTAGTTATGCACGACTAAGTTTTAACTAAGCCTATTTTTGGGTCCTTTAGTTTCTCGTAAATCTGTGGGAAGGTTTCTCTTACTGATTCCTTAAATGGCTCATAGATGATGCCGTCAATATCTGTTGGCTTATCTTTAACATTAACGTTTAGCAAACAACAAACTCTTTCTCTACCTAGTGCGCCCATGAATAAACCAAACTCAAAAACCACGTTCTGTCTAGCCCTAGTTTTTAATTTAGCCAACATCTCTGTTGTCTTATCTACGCCCATATTTCTTTTTCCTATACGCGACTCTTTGAATTCAGCAATGTCTTTGCACAGGCAACCTAAATCATCAGGAGTAGCTGTTATAAAAGCATAAGCAGTATTTTTCATTTGTTTTTCAAGTAACTCAATAATTGTGGGACTAGTCTTTCCCTTCTTAGCATCATCAAAGATTACTGCATTTAAGTGGAGTGTGTCTTTAAGATAATCTTTCAGTTCAAGTGCAGGAGTTTTTTCTCTACCATGTGCAATAAACACTATTTTCTTTTCTGTTTTGGAAATGGCTATGCACTCTGATTTCAATTCATTTACCATTAACCTACAGAGACTCAGCATTTTTTGTTGGGCGTGAAGTTTTCCGACAGTTAACTTAGAGAAGTTTTCACAATCTACTAATCTAGGAATATCTATTTTCTTCCAATCGCTATAGTATTCATCGTTTCTACCAAACACTTTGGTAATAAGAGATAGACCTTTTTCATAGACTTCATTTATCGTCTCAAGTTTAGATGGATTTAGTGCATCCTTAATTTCTCTCTCCAGCTGTATAATTTCTCTAGTATAATTACGACTAGTCATGTAAAGTCATTATCCAATATGAGTAAGGTGAATATATTTTAGTTGAATGTTAAAAGCAAAATTTGTTATAGACTATTTTCTATTTCTGAAACTGTTACTCCAAATGCTTTGATAATTATTTAATTAAACCTATCTTTCTAAGTTTAGCATCCATGTCTGTGAATTTCTCATTTACTCTTTTGTTAAACTCTTCGTAGAGAACTCCGCTTAAGTCACTAGGAGGTTCTTTTATACCCATCTGCATGAGGCAACAAACTCTTTCTCTTCCCAACGCCCCTATGAATAAGCCAAATTCAAATCCCACATTTTGTCGTGCCCTAGTGCTAAGTTGACTCTCTAGAGCTTTAACATCTTTAGCTGTCACTTTTCCATTTAATAGAATACCTTTTTCGCAGTTACAATAATCTTCAACCAAACAACCATAATCGTCAGGTGTAGCTATTATGAAGGCAAAATCTATTCGATTTTTAATTTCTTCTAAAGCCTCAATAACAGTTTTGCTTCCAAGAGTTCTCTTAAAATCTTCAAACATATCCGCATCTAAGCCTAAGTCTCTAGTAAGATGTTTTTGTAATGCATACGCAGGGGTTTCGTTTCTGCCATGGACAATAAAGATGGTCTTTTTGTGTGAGTTATCATTTTGAGTAACTATCAATCCATTTTTAGGGATTGAATTAAGAAAAAGGGGCGTTACTTCAGTGACTCCGCTAATCTTTCCCTTACTAAAAGCCAATATCAAATCTTCATTTGGTGCTTCTACTATTTTTGCCCCATTTTCAAGAAACATATCCGTGCTAAATGAGAAACCACTTTCAAAGAGTGCTATGCCTTCAATTTGAGTTGGACTTATTGATAAGCCCTGTATCCAAATTTTTCGTTTTTCATTGTATGGTTTTACAATTTCACGCATGAAAGCGTCTTCTTTAAGATTTAGTATTCTATAACCATTCAGTCTTCCATTGAAGTGATATCTTATAAAAACATGGAAGTATCTAAGCTTAGCCATGTCACTCTTTACCTGCCGTTTGGACTTAAAAGTTTTGTCACAGTCTCTTAGTCAGAAATAAGTGAAAAGAAACTACTAAGGGAGTAGAGATTGTTCAACTTCGGTAATAACCCTAGAACCTTCTTACTCAATGGCAAGGATCTGCTTTGAAGCAGTGAGCTATATGCCTTCAGAAAAAGGAAGAGCTAAGAGAACAGAGTTTTCTTTAGACTTATCTTCTAGCGCTATAACTGTTACTCCAAAAGTTTTGAATCTTCATAAATAATACCTACAGAATACAGTCTCTGGCACCTTTTACTTCAATATACGCAGAAGTTGCTTTTGCATTGGCTTAAGAACTGCAACAGCCTTTTGCTGGGTATCTAAGAGCAATGGTTTATAGTAGAATTTCATGAACACGGTCTGACTAATTCTTCCTTGTAGTAAATCCACTAGTTCTTGAGGCAGACAGTTTCTTAGTTTTGTTGCAAAGATTTTTCTAAGTTGTTTTGTTTGGTTGTTAAAACCTAATCGACCAATCTTTGTGTCTAGTGTGGAGTATCTAATTCTTGGTTTAGTTTCTATAACTAGATTTAGAAGCTCAGGCGTTATGAAAGATATGTAAGCATTTTTGGAGTTTCTTAGAAACAATTCGGAGAATCTAAAATGTTGTAACATCATTAATTCCTTGTCAAGATAAGAAGATAGTTTGCCGTTCTCTGATAATTCTGTGATTAATCTACAGGAGTCTACAGCCTCACTAGGTCTTAACCCCGTTAAAGCATCAAAAACTAATACTGTTGAATACTCTTTTGGTAAGCCTTTGATTACTTGTTGTAGCCAAGTTTCTGTTTCTTCTAGGTTAGTGTTAAGTATGCTGAGGAAGGTTTCTAGGCTGTTTGTGTTTTCCCATTTTAATCCATAATTTCTGATTGTCTGCTTCCAACTATCATACACACCAAGAAATTTGGATAAATTGCTAAGAGAACTCATGGCTATTCTTCGCATATCCTTGCTAAGCAACAATAGCTGTGATGCCATGTTTGGTTTCTGTAAGATAATGGCATATTTCTTAGATTGACGTAGAATTTCAGTTGCATGAGATTTTCTGTGTGTTTTGTATAGCCAAGATGCAAAGTTTTCCCATGTTTCATTTGAGATTCCCTTGCACTCAAGAGGTCGGGGGTTCAAATCCCCCCCAGTCCACCAACAACATCCAAAGTACAACAGTTGACAATCAAATACTCTTCCACAAGATGTGCTGGATAAGCAAATCGAAAACAACACGAGCCACATAAGGCGTATCTTAAGACCTGCGGGCTGCAAAAAAAGGATCCGCATAAATTGCGTGGCATCTTTATCAGATTGAAAACCTATAGGTTCCAGTTTGTGCCAGAAGACATTAGGTTTTTACAAACACATCATCAATGGTATTAATGAAAGGATGACTTTGAACGCTCTCAGCTCGAAGCCCACCAGATAGAATGGCAACTACAAACTTAATGAAATCGCCAGCCCGGAAATCGCGCCGATGGAAATATCGGGGATTGAAACTCATTTCAAATGTTTCACCTGCTTGGTTCTTCATTTCAATTCGCCCATATTGACCACCAATTCGAAGATTTTGGACGTAACCTGACCAGATTTTTGCATGATCTACAAATTTACGATCCATTCTCTTCACTGATTTTGCAGATTCTTTCCAAATATAACCTCGTGGAAGTGTATCTCTCTTCCTGAAATCTATAGCAGCTAATTTCCCTGATGCGGAATGTGCACGTTGAAAATCCTCAAGCGCAAATGCCGTTATCAAGTCCCAATAGGCCAAACCCCATTTCACTTCTACATTTTCAGCATCCCTTTCTTTCATCTTTGCGGAGTGTAGAATTTTGGCGGCTTGGCTGAAATTCCCTTCCCGCGCATTTATTTCTGCCTCTTTAACTAGAACTAAAACACTTTCATCAGATATGGCACGTTGTTTTTCTAGAACTTCAATCGCACGAGAATAACCAAGTCTCTCGTAAAGGCGGTCTGCTATAAAGGCGGCACCATAAGGCGAAGAAGTTCCATTATCGATTGCTTCTTCTATTTTTTCACAAAGCTGAGTAACTTTATTTCCCTTTAGATCAAAGATGAAGAAACGCTCGTCCAATAGAAAGTTGTAAACGTCCTCAGGAACTTTTCTAATACTCTCGGTATATAATTGAGCACCTTCGGCGATAAGATTAGATTTTTCGTTTTCATCTTTTGAATTATTTATAAGATATATCAACATATCTAAGTGAGTTACGTATCCATATTCGCTTGGAATTATTGTACTGCGACTCAGACTGAAGCATTCCCTCGCAGCAATAAACTTTTGTTGCGCTTCGTCAGCCTTGTTAGTTTCCATTAAAAATTTGCCCCAACGACTTAGAATATGACCTTTATGGTGCTGCAAAGCGGAGTTATGTTGGTTCCGTTCAAGCGCACGCACAGCCCATACGTAGGACGCTTCGAAGTCGCCTTTTCCTAGCAAATACTTTGAAAATTGTTGACAAACCACCCAATCGCCATTGGTAGAATCAGCAATAATTCTGAAAAGCTGATCAACTTTTTCTTCTGAAGATAAGGAAATGTTGTAATCATTAATTTGTTTTAACACTTGCCTACTAAGATCTAAATCGATATCATTTCTACTCACAAGTGCTTTTGAAATTAATAATAATTCATCGTCTATCTCTGCTGGACTCTTACCACTAACTTGCGCTAATTTTTCAGCAACTAAAGAGTGCAGCGTTCGAACAAGAGGTTCATCCTCTTCCACTTCCTCAAATAAAATACTTTTTTTCATACAATCCTGATATGCTCTCCAAGCCTCGTTTTGTTTTTGTGCTGGGAAAGTATTTACCAAGGTATACAAACGTGGATAAAAAACACTACCATACCTGTGTAATGAAGCAACTCTGAGAACCAATTTTGTGGCTGTTTCGTTACCATGAACTTTTTCCCAAAGCCCCTTAACAATCTCGGAGAACGGTCTGTGTCTTTTATCAAAAATTATTTGCAATGCAAGTATTATAGAGCTACTAGCGTCATCTTCAAAAATTCGGTTAGCGATGAACTCCTGCGACATATTTATTGAACCCACATCGTTTTTTGCACAGAAATCAATCAGATATCTGATTTCATCTTGGGAATTATATGAACCTTCAGGCCTAAAGATTTTGGTTTTTTTCAAAATTGGATTAGAATCATACAGAAACTCAAACTCCTGATTTCGGAAGCTAATAACTAGTACGAAATGTCGGTTATTACTGATTAGATGCCGGAAAAGAGTTAAGACTTCTTCTATTCGTTGAGGGCAGTTATCGCAGATGATCACTGGAACAAAATCACTGTCCAATGCTTGATCGTCGGTTTTATTGATAAGCCCGATGAGACTATCGATGCGTTTATTATCCCAACCACCTACAATTGAGGATGTGGTTGAATCACCTTTCGTTTCCATAACACTGTAGGGATTTAACCAGAATACAGGTCTCTTTTTTAAACTTAAATCAACTGAAATGTCACGAAGTAAGAATGTTTTTCCCCATCCTGGAGAAGTAACTACCGACAATATGGAAGGAGCAGAATCGATAGACACCTGTAGTTTCCTTAAAAGATCCTTTTTGCAAGTACGTTCAATAATTTTTTTGTCGAAAAATGTTGACCAATTTTCAAAACCATTCAATGATTCAGCCACTGAAGGAGGCTCAGCTTCCTGCAGATGTGAACCTATTATTTCAAAATGTCGCTTATCTTTTATGTAATCATCGTAATCAATTTTTATTGTCGTTGTACCTACCTGTAATGAGACTGCAGGCCGTTTTGCTAGGGGGGCAGGCGTTTTCATGTGAATAAGAACTGCTTCCAAGAATTCACCAAAATTCGCGTTTATTACTTGAACTAACGAACCTTCGAGCTTTTTCACCAATAGTTTAGAACTTATTTTCGAAAGGTCAAGATTAGTCACACAATAATGAGAACGAGCCGCGGGTCCCATATCCCGCAACAGATCCTGTAAAAGCAAGAACTCTGGAGAACTCGCAGGTTCAGTTGCTCCAGGATGGGAAAAACTGAAACCTACAAAAATAATAGGTCCATTTACGGCTTCTTGCCTTAATAAGTCATAAAAATCCTTATTTGAATGGCGGGCTATAGTCTGATCTGAAAAGTTTACTACCAATTCATGAGAACATTTGCGTTGAGCTTCATCCGTCGAGCCATTGAGTTTTATTAGTTTAACCACTTCTTCTTCTCGTCGCCATATTTGAGTATCAGGATAGTAAATTGGCAATAGTCTTTGAACAGATTCAGCACTCGAATCGTAAGAAATTTCAACCAATCTGTCGTAATTGGTTGTGAAAATTGTGCGCCATTTGATTTTGGTCATTAACTCGTGGGCACGACTTGGTGGACGTTTAACATGTCTTTGATGATTCTCGATAAATTCAATAATTTTTTGTCGAACCCATTGTGGTCCGAAATTCTTTTTATCTAAATAAAGGTAATCTGCAACTGTACTCAGGTTTTGATTTTCAAGATACTCTTTATGAGCCGCCCCCGTCGCGTCAGCTAAAAATTTTGCGATATCATTACTTCCAGGAAAACCTGCCTCACAGGATGCTCCAGCCCCGAGAAATAACGATGCTCTACCTTTGGAAATTTGCTCAAGCAAATCTGGCGGTATTTCTATAGTCATGTTAACTCGTAGATAGTAATAGTTGAACACATAAAAAATTTGTGTAAAAAAGAAAAACAAATTTAAACTGTTTTCAAAAACGAACATTTTTCAACAAATCGTCACTCCAATGAGTGCCGCATTTGCGTTTTCTGAAGTTTTAGCCAAACAGAATGAAAAAATTAAGAACTAAAAATACGTGCATTTTGCGCCATGTTTTTTTATCTGTTGTTCATTTTATTTATTGTGTGGGATTTGATGTGAGTCCCAACGTTTTAATCATGTATGATTCGATGACTGGCAACACTGAGAAGCTCGCTAATTCTGTTGCGGAGGGAGCTAAGAAGGTTGAAGGCGTCACTGTGGAGGTGCAAAAGGCGGATGCTGTGGATTCTAGAAGTGTCATAGCCGCGGATGGTTACGCGTTTGGTTCACCAACCCATTTCAGCATGATGTCTGGCGGCACATTGTCGCTGTTAACGCGGCTTTACCCGTTACGTGACAAGATGGCAGGCAAACCCATCGCAGTATTCACCACGGGCACAGGAGGCCAAGTTGACGCTCTCGCAAGCATCGAACGAACCATCGGAGTATTCAACCCAATATTCGTAAAACCAGGAGTAACCGTAGAAGGCGGAACCTCCGAAATAGACACACTCCAAGCAGTGAAACTAGGAGAAAGGCTAGCAAAAGCAGTAATGGCACACCAAAAGAGCAAATAGATTACCAGCGGGTTTCCATGCGGTGTTAAAACGATAAAATATCGGAGAGACTAGAAGATTGAAGATTGGGAGAACACCAAAACCAGCGTAAGCCAACCGAACTCAAGCCAAACATAACATCTAAGTGGGAAAAAATATTAGAAATTTAGAGGTGTGGTTTGCAGATTATCTCCTTTATCGCTAAATTGAAGAAGGTGTGAGTGTTAGTTGGTTTCAAAACCAATGCGGTGTCTGCGCCATGTCCAGTGCCGCCAATTGCGATGACGGTCTCATCTGTCCGAATTAAACCTGCATCTGCTGCCATGCAAGAAATTTCACAGGCGACTTTAACGCCTTGTCCAAAAAGACGAAGAGTGGATGAGATTATTCCATCAGCTTGAATGGTCCCAAACTTGTTATGGACCGCTCGTCCTAAAGTGCCAAAGGCATGTGCAGTTGTTAAAATTTTTGCGCTCTTACTTTCGAGGATAGCTCGATTTTGTGGGCTAAACTGTTGCAGGTTAGGTTCCGAAAAACCAGTAACATAAGTTACCACCACCAAATTGAAGCCATTTAAAAACTCCGACGCTTTAACACCTGTCTCGCCACTTGATGACGCCACAACTACATTTTTGACACCCAACTCTTCAGCGCGCTTTTTAGCTAACTCAAAAGTTTCCATAGTGTTCGCAGGTCCTGTTTTCTCAAAATAGACGGTTTTACAAACGGTATTTCCCATGGAAGACAAGCTCCAATTATAGGTTACTGATTAACAAGCAATAAATTTGTTCCCAATATTGCTAATAAAAACGCGTACTGAATGCGGATGTTTAGTCAACAATAACCCCAAAAACACCAACATGAATACTTCAGGAAAAAAAGACGCATTCTTTTTTCCCATCAACCACCTTTGATGGTTAACTATAAAAACCTACAAAAAACATTTAACCTAACTTATTGAACCCTCAAACAAAAGCGCAGGAATCGTACTCTTTCCTTAACTGATTGCGGTTTGATAGGTTTTTTGCGAATGCTTGCTTTGGGGTATGTTTTCGGATTTAGACTAAAAGATTCAGGTAGTTTTATACCAAGTAGACTTTAAAAGGGGCATTACAGGGTGAAATCTCCATAGCGAGGGTTCAAATCCCCAGTCCACTTCAACGTCAATCATGATGCTATTGTTGCCAAAGGTAACTAGCAAAGTTTAGACAGGGCGTTGTTTTTGTTGTTCCTTTGCTTTGATTTTCTTAAGCTGAAAGCTGGTAGACTATGCTTATATGTTAGACTCCACTAATATTTTTAGTGGAATCTAATATGGAAAGCAATATTTCAAGTAAAGCTGAAGACTACCTAAGAACAATCCACGAAAGCACATCACAAAAAGGATTCGTCCGCATCAAAGACATAGCCAGAGAACTCGACATCACTTCTTCAACAGTCGTAGAAATGATGAAAAAACTAAACACAAAAGGACTCGTCAACTACGAAAAATATGGCGGAATTACGCTGACTGAACGCGGCACCGAAATAGCCCTCATCGTCGAAAAACGACATGAAACATTTAGAAACATTCTCGAAATATTGCTAGTTCCAAAAGACATAGCGCTAAAAGACGCTCACATACTCGAACACAAGTTACAGCCCAAAACAATTCTACAGTTTTCAAGGTTTCTCGATTTAATAACCACCCCTGAGCAACCAATGTTCATAAAAAAATGGACTGACAACTTTAAGAAATATTGTGAAAGCCATGAAAAAAGGCAGCAACATAACTTATCACGGGAACAAGAACGGGATTTCATCAAACAACTATGCGGAGCAGAGGTTGTTGGTAAAAAATGAATTTTTCTGAAAAGATGGTGAATCAATGTAGGAAACCGACGGGTTTTTTCGGGCGCACCATGGTAAGGTTAATGAATCACAGCCACAAGGTTGCGGAATGGGGCTTAACTCATGTTTCTATCTGTCCAGATGCAGTGGTTCTTGATGTTGGTTGCGGCGGAGGC